>CAMTPG010000073.1 GCA_947074335.1 uncultured Parabacteroides sp. | reverse complement strand
GTTGCGAGTTTGTCAGAATGGGATGATTCAGACGCACCATTTTACAGTTATCCTCACTTGGTAGCAAAATACTACTGCTTACGGCACCGATGTATTCGGTCAGACTCATCACCATCTCTTCACGGATCGGATCGATCGGCGGATTGGTAACCTGGGCGAACTGCTGACGGAAATAGCTGTACAGGTTTTGCGGACGCTCCGACAATACGGCCAGCTGTGTATCATTCCCCATCGACCCGACAGGTTCGGCACTGCCGGTACACATCGGAACGATAATATGATCCACATCTTCACGCGAATAATTAAAGGCACGCAATTTCTGTTCAAAATCAACAACAGTATGCGAAACGCGGCGTCCCGATTTCAGTTCGTCAAGTTCAACGCGGTTCTTTTCGAGCCAGATGCGATACGGTTCGGCACCGGCCAACTGTTCTTTCAGTTCATTATCGTAATAGATTTTGCCCTCTTCGGTATCTACCAGCAGGATTTTACCCGGTTGCAGACGACCTTTTTCTTTGATTTCGCCCGGTTCGAAATCCATAACGCCCACTTCCGAAGCAACCACCATCATACCGTTTTTGGTAATCAGATAACGTGCCGGACGCAATCCGTTACGGTCGAGCATACCGCCCGCATACCGTCCGTCGCTGAAAAGCAGCGCAGCCGGACCGTCCCACGGTTCCATCAAAATAGAATGGTATTCGTAAAAAGCTTTCAGATCTTCGGAGATCGGATTCTTTTCATTGAAGCTTTCGGGAACCAGCATCGCCATGGCGTGCGGCAGACTCATGCCCGAAGCCACGAAGAATTCGAGCACATTATCCAATGAAGCCGAATCACTCATGCCCGGCTGGATAATGGGACAAACCTCCTGAATATTTTTAATGACCGGCGATGAAAGAACGCTTTCGCGTGCTTCCATCCAGCCACGGTTTCCTCGTATTGTATTGATTTCACCATTATGAGCCAGCAGGCGGAAAGGCTGTGCCAGACTCCAGGTTGGAAAGGTATTTGTGCTAAAGCGCGAATGCACCAAAGCAAGTCCGCTGGTCAGGTAATTATTTGTAAGATCGGGGAAATAATGACGCAACTGCATCGATTCGAGCATTCCTTTATACACAATATTTTTGGTAGAAAGCGATGCAATGTAAAAATCTTTGCGATTAGCCAGTTTGGTTTTGGCAATACGCTTTTCGATGCGTTTACGTATAATATATAATTTGAGTTCGAATGCCTGCTGATCATCGCAACCGGTAACAAAAATCTGTTTGATATCGGGCTCTGTATTTAAGGCATCCTGACCTAAAATATCAGAATTTACGGGAACTTTACGCAGGTGCATCAGATTGAGACCCTCTTTTTCGATCTCCTCAATCATCACGCTTAAAATCTCTGCCCGTTCACCTTCGTCTTTCGGGAAAAAGACCAGACCGGTTCCGTAGCGACCCTTCTCGGGCACCGGAATTCCCTGCAGCAAAATAAATTCGTGCGGAATCTGAAGCATGATGCCAGCACCGTCGCCGGTTTTGCTATCCGCGCCTTCCGCTCCGCGATGGCGCATGTTTTCCAAAACCTTAAGTGCCGACTCAACGATTTCGTGCGATTTGCCACCGTGTATATTCACTACTAATCCTACGCCGCATGCATCATGCTCGTTGGCCGGGTCATATAATCCCTGTTTGTTATTCAAATGGAACACTTCTTTCATCATTGTTGACCTTATGTTTGTGAAACGATTGCATTTTTGCCTGTTTACTAACAAAAATACACTTCTAAATCCGTTTTGTACTATTAATTAAATTAAACTTTTTACTTTATTGGTTCAAAACACCTCTTTATTTCTAATCGAAACGTAAAATAGATTTTTAAACTACAAAAAGTAAGCAAATATAGGTATTCTCTGCTAAAAATGAAATCTCAAACCAACTATTTTTAAAAATATATTTTTCAGCAATCCGATTTATTTACTTTCAGCATGAATAAATAATTCCCTGTTTTTGAATAAAAGTTTCGTATATTTGCCCTGTTAACGAAAATATGTCATTCATTAATCCTGTTTACAACAAGATCACCTGTAAATAAGTGACAAAATGAAATAAAGTGACTAAAATACCGTTTATTTTAAAGGCAAAAACATTTTGTCGGTTGCTAACTTAAAAGAATTAAATCTGCATGAAAACAAACCGGATTATTACCGTTTGCATTTTATCCGCACTGAGCTTTACGCCGCTCTTTGCACAAACTCCGCTTATCGAAACTGTTGAAATTCCGGCAGGAAGCTTTATCATGGGCAGTCTCGGACAAGGTGAGAATCACGACGAGGCGCCACGCCATGAAGTTATTATCAGTCGCCCGTTCCGCATGGGCATCACCGAAGTAACCAATGCACAATACGAACAGTTCCGGCCCGCACATCGCGAATTGCGCGGCAAAAAAGGAGTTTCATTACAGGATGACGAAGCCGTGGTTTATGTAAGCTATCAGGATGCACTTGATTTCTGCAGCTGGCTGAGCGACAAAGAGGGAAAAACCTACCGCCTGCCTACCGAAGCCGAGTGGGAATATGCCTGTCGCGCCGGCACGCTTTCTAATTATTATACCGGACGCACACTGCCCGCATCGTTTCTGAAAGAGCAACGCGTGGCGCGCGATTTCAATCCCGTTTCGCTGCAAGTGGCGCAGACAGAGCCCAATGCCTTCGGACTTTACGATATGCATGGCAATGTGGAAGAATGGTGTCTGGACTGGTACGGTCCTTATACGGCTGAAACAAAAACAGATCCTGTGGGAGCTGCAGAAGGCGAATTTCGTATCACCCGCGGTGGCAGTCACCACACGCCGGTAAGCTATCTGCGCAGCGCCAACCGTATGGCCATGATTCCCGAAGATAAACATGCACAAACCGGATTCCGTGTGGTGCAAAGTGATTATCCGCTCCCGCAGGCCGGAACAGATCTTTCAAAACCCTTTTTCAGCGAACCTGTTCCTTTTGTGATTGCCCCGTTAGCCGGTTCGGGAATGCCTTTTTACCGACACAATCATCAACCTTCGGTTGTGGTTTGCGATAACGGCGATCTGCTGGCAGCCTGGTTTTCGGCCAACGAAGAGAACGGTCGCGGCATGGTTGTACTCAGCTCGCGCATGCCCAAAGGCACCGACAGCTGGCAGCCGGCTTCGCTTTTTTATAAAGTGCCCGACCGCAATATGACCGGCACCTCGCTTTTCAACGACGGCAAAGGTAAATTGTACCATTTTAATGGCGTGGAGGCGTCGGGCGACTGGCAAAATCTGATGATGATTCTGCGCACAAGCACCGACAACGGATTGAGCTGGAGCGCATCACGTATCATCGCGCCCGAACATGATAAACGGCATCAGGTTATTTCAGGCACCTTCCAAACGCCCGAAGGCTGGATTATTCAGCCCTGCGATGCAGGACCGGGCAGTCACGACGGCGCCGCCATTCACATCAGCCGCGACAACGGCGAAACATGGGAAGATCCGTGGGATGGCGCTCCGATGCCCGATTTTAAAGCCGGCGAAAGCGGTTCGACCATTGCCGGGATTCATGCCGGCGTAGTTTCTCTGAACGACGGCCGACTGCTTGCGCTGGGGCGCGGCAACAGCTTACAAAATAAAGCCGGACAACTGCGCATGCCGATGAGCATCTCGCATGATATGGGTAAAAGCTGGCAGTACGAAGCGTCGGAGTTTCCGCCTGTTGATGGCGGACAGCGACTGGTATTGATGCGCTTAAACGAAGGTCCGCTGCTGCTTGTGGCCTTTACCGATCATCCTGAACGTACACCCGAAGCCGATCGCGGCATGGATTTTGAACGAGCCGACGGCACCACATACAAAGGGTACGGCATGTATGCGGCACTCTCGTACGACGAAGGAAAAACCTGGCCCGTCCGCCGCCTGCTTACCGACGGTAAAGCACGCCTGCTGGAAGGCGGCGCCTGGACCGGCAATTTTGTAATGAACGAAACCGAAGCCGAACCGATGGGCTATCTGGCCGGCACACAGGCGCCCGACGGAACCATTCATCTGGTAAGCAGCCGGATGCATTATCGCTTTAATCTGCCCTGGCTCGAACAAAAGCCCGAAACCGAAAATAAATAATAACATAACCACAGAAACTGGCGCTGTTTCAACAAACAAACAGCGCCGTTTCTATACATTATATATATACAACCTGTTGTCTCGGCAAATTATACGGATCAGACAACAGAAATTAGTCAATCAATAATTGAATTTACCATGCATGTAAAACAAGTAAAAACCATCTTCATTGCCACTTTTGCAATCGCCGCTCTCGGCAGTTGCTCCGACGATGCAGAAAAACCGGTTCTTCCCGAACCGGAACCCGATGAACCTGAAATGGTTTACGACTTTCAGTATCGCGCCTCGCGCCTCACCATCAACACAGTGAATCAACAACCTGTTACCGGAAAAGGCAAAGAAAATTATGTAAACTGCACCGTTACCATCGATTCCGACAATGATGCCTGGAATTGGCAAGGTACCGCTCGCATCCGCGGCCGTGGCAACTCTACCTGGCTATGGTATCCGAAAAAACCCTATCGCATCAAACTGGATGAGAAGGCGGAGATTCTGGGATTGAAAACCGAAAAAGACTGGGTATTGCTGGCCAACTATCGCGACCCGACCCATTCGATGAATAATTTTGTATTCCAGACCGGTCAGTTTATGGGATTGCCCTACACCAACAACACGCGGTATGTGGAAGTTACCCTCAACGGCGATTACATCGGCATTTATCAGCTTACCGAACAGGTTGAACAAGGCAAAAGCCGTGTCAACATCAACGAAGCAAACGGTCTGTTGCTTTCGCTCGATCTCGACGACGGCCCGTCGCTGAATCCCGACGGCGGCGATAATTTCTTTTCGCAAACCTATCGTCTGCCTGTCTGCGTGAAACATCCCGACGATCCGACTGCCGAAACGCTTACTGCCGTAAAAGCCGAATTCGCCCTGCTGGAAGAGGCTGTTAAAAACGGAACCTACACCGAAATCAATGAATTGCTGAATGTGGAATCATTTATCAAATACATCATGATTCAGGAACTGGTGCATAATGTGGAGCTCAACGCGCCGCGCAGTATGTTTCTGTTTAAAGATCAGGGCGGTAAATGGACGATGGGACCGCTTTGGGATTTCGACGGCGGATTCGATTTCGACTGGAGCACCATGTACACCGGACACGATTATTTTGCTTCGTACCGCGAACTGGTGATGAGTGTAAACCCCGTTTCGTACGGTCAGAACGGCCATATTTCGCCCTTCTTCACCGATCTGTTCAAACATAAACCGTTTGTTACGGCTTACAAGGAGACCTGGCAATCAGTTCGCAACGATATTCTGCCCGTTTACTGGGAAGAAACGCAACGCTATATGGAAGCTTCGGCCGATGCATTCGATCGTGATAATGAACGCTGGCCGATTGGCAAAAGTCGCCGTCATGAAATTGAACGCATGCGTGAATGGCTCGAAGAGCGTGTAACTTATCTGGATAAAATTATCACTAATTATCCCGCGGGAACGAAGGAGTAATTCTTTCCCGTTATTTCGCGCTGTTTCTTTATCATTAAACAGATTATAAATTAAAAACCCTGCAAAGTGCGGTTAAACGACTGCTGTTTGCGGGGTTTTTCATGTTTTAACTCATTATATAAGGATTACGACAACAATAGTTCCCGCTTTTTTCTTCCTGTATATAAACATATTAACTATTTATCCTATCATTTTTTTATCACATCTCAATGTCATAAAAAATAAACCCCTTCATCAAGTAACCTTAAAATCCTGTCAGGATTTATTAGAATCACGTCAGGATTTTAGTAAATCACGTCAGGATTCATTAAAATCCTGACAGGATTCTGATAAGATATTATCATGAAACAGCTTTTTTTTATTGAAGCTATTTAAAAAAAATGTAATAATGATATCCTGTTTATTTAATGCCGTTTCCGAACGCTTCGTTATCAGCCGCAAATTCGTTATCAGCCGCAAAACTGATACGGAGATCGTCATAAAATCGGTATTATGGCAGGCTTATCGGTTTATCGCAAACTCTTTTTTATCTATTTTATCGCAGAATCCGAAACATTTTTAAATGAATGATTGTATAGTAAAGGAGCTTCGAATGAACAGCTTCGTATTATCTAAAACTTGACGACATGATATTATCCGGTACAACTCAGACAAACGGAAATGCATTTTTCCCTGAAATTCAAGACGAACCTTCGGCTATTCCGGCCTTTATCGGTTATACTGAAAAAGCAATTGACGGAACAACCTCATTGCTCAACGTGCCGCGCAAAATTTCATCACCGGAAGAATATACCACTTTTTACGGCGGTGCACACATTCCGGTTTATGCAATTGAAAAGGCGGATCCCGACAAAACCGATATTGATACTCTGTCTAAAAATGATATTCTGTTTAAAGCGCCCGAAGGTGAATTTCTGCTGAAGGCCGATCAGCTTTACACGCTTTATTTTCATCTGCAGCAATATTTTGCGCAAGGCGGTACAACCTGTTATATTGTGTCGGCCGGAAGCTATCAGGATAAACCCGATGTAAAGGCTTTTTGTGCGGCGCTCGATGCGCTGGCTCAGGCAGACGAACCGGATTTGCTCGTTGTTCCCGAAGCGGTAAATCTAACGGTGAATGAATGTTTACAGGTTCATCAGGCCATGCTGGAACATTGCGGAGCCAAAACGAAGAATCGTTTTGCACTGTTCGATCTGTATCAGGATAAGCCGGATGATCCGATGGCAAGTGCCGCCGATTTTAAGGCCCGGTTTAAATCGGATTATCTGAGTTTCGGTACTGTTTATTTCCCGCGACTTAATACGATTATGCGTCCGCAGTTTACCATTTCGCTTTATAATCTGGGACTGAATGCGCTCTTTTCAATTCTTCAGACAGGCACCGAAGATCAGGTCAGACTGCTGGCCAGTACAATCTCCGAAGAGCTGGACGACGATGATAAATCGAGCCGGCAGGAAGAGGATATCCGCCAGTCGTTATTGCGGCAATGGCATTCATATCCGCTGATTGTAGATCGCATCTCGGCTCAGATGGGTCAGCTACCGCCATCGGCCGCCATCGCCGCACTATATGCAGTAAACGATAAAACAAAATGTATCCGTCATGATCCGTTGCATTTATCACTAAAAAATGTGGCCAGTCTTACGCATACTATTACCGATGTGGAACAGCAATCGCTGGAAGCTCCCGATAATAGCATCGCCATGAATACCATTCGTGCCGTTGATACACAAAACTTCGTCCTGTCGAGCGCTTATACACTGGATAAAAAAACACCGGTTTATACATCCATCTCCATTATGCGTACGCAGATTTATCTGGAACGGATTATTGGCAACTATTTACAAAGTATTTCTGCTGCTCCCGTTACACCCGAAACAGCTGCGCTGATCAAAGAACGTATTGAAGCTTATCTTTTCAAATGTTTGCAAAAAGGTATGCTTGCGGGTTCTGCTTCCGGCGAATCGTTTCATGTTGAGATTAGACCGAACGAAATAAAGACATCCGACAATAAACAACTTTATGATCTGCTCATTTCTGTAAATGTGGCATTAACCGGACCGGCTGAATTTATTGCATTAAATTTTATATTCAGTCATAATCAGGGATTATCCGATGCTTAAGATTCGTTTGATACAATTAATCAGCGAGCATAATTTGTTTTAATCATTTATAATTAAGTTACTTGAACATTATATAAAATAGGATGTAAATAATTATTGAATCACAAACCAGGTCTGACTTTTAGCCGGAATAGTTACCGGAATGGTAATTTGATTATCGCGGCCGATTTTTAGCACTGTCTCTTTTCCGTTTTCATCCGTCAAACGGGCTTCATCGGTTAAGCCGGTATAATAAAGATCGACTTTCAGATTGCGCTGAATGGATTCGGTAAGCGGATTATAAATCATCAATAAGCCTTTTTCTTCGCCCGTGGGATTAACATGCAAAATAGCATCGTAATCGGTTCCGTCGGGCCGGCGGATATGAATAATATCGCTGTCTAATACTTCGCGATGCTGCTTGTAAAAATCAACCCAGTAAGTGACCAGTGCTTTGGTTTGGGGCGAATCGTACAGTTGCGGCCCGCGATAACAGGCCTGCACGCCGGCACCAAACAAATTGGCCAGTCGCTGACCGTAATGAGGCAGATGATCTCTTAACGGTTCGATCGTTGCCTCTTTTCCGCCACCCTGATATTCAACGAGCGGAACAAACATCCAGCCCATCGAAGGGGTTTTGTTCCAGGTACCATCATAAATATTCTGTCGCTCAATGATTTCCTGCTGGGCACGCGGCAACGACCAGTTGCTTTCGCGATAACCCATGCCGATTTTATTGCTTCCGTTCAGGAAATAAACATCCGGCACATTCAGATAAATACCTTTTGAACGACACCATTTATAAAAATCGGTGATCCGTTTAAACTGATTCCATTGCGAATCTTCCATGCCCTGATGGCCGGGATGCGATTCAGCATAACACCAGTCGCCGGGATAAGAGCCGTCATGTTCGAAAACAGTCAAACCGGTTTTATCGTACAGCTGATATAATTTATTGAAATACGCCTGTCCCCATTCACTTTCGATGCAGGGAGAATTACCGAATCGCGGCGACTGACCTTCGGGCAATACCACATCATTTTCGGCATCGATGTGGCGACTGGCCAGCAAAGAATAGCCGCCCAGCGCAATGCCTTTGGATGCGGCATAATCGGCCAGTTCCTTCATGCGTTGCAGATTTTCGGGCGAATCATCTTCAGCTTCAAAACCACTCCAGAAAGTCATGATTACCATTTCGAATCCCACTTCGGCACTTTGATCGATGGCTTTCCGCACAGATTCATTATCGGATGTGCGCACATGCATCAATATCGGATTTTCGGTAGCCCATGGCGCAATGGCACGCATCATTTTACGGTATGCCAGCGATTTACGCTCTCTGTCCCAGCTGTCGTTTAGCAACTCCCACGTTCTGAAACTTTCAAATGTACTATCGGGCATAATCCATTGATGCGGACCCGCTTTGGGTGCGGCTTCAAGCAGACAGGGCATGGTTCGCTCGTAATTTACCTGCGTGCTGTATAACGGATCCGGCAGCCATGAAATGCTGGAAGCATAGAGATATTCATCGCTCATGCCGCCAAAATTATAATCGGTTTCAAGGCTGATATTCGGATAAAGCCAGTTTGCGCGGTGATCCACATTGCTTTCGGGCTCGTAAGCCGCCAGAATCTCACTTTTGAAGGCATTGATCAACACCTTTTCAGGCGAATGATTTTCTACCGTAATCCATTTACAAAATACCGGCAGATTATCATAAAGTTCATAATGTACATTTACCCGGATATTTTTCAGATAGCTGAGCGAATGCTGTGCATTTTCGGCCGATGATGCCGGCAAAGCCCCGAGTTGGGCAAACGATTCGATGCGGCTGCGACCTTCATTTCCAGTTTCCTTATGATCCCGGTTTCCTCCCTGAGCATCCATTTTTCCGATTCTTACTTTACGGGGAAGTTGCTCACCTATTGCAACACGACCCACCGGCTGCCAGTCGGTTCCGTTTAATGAAGCCGATGCCTCGAGCGACTGATCTTTCAATTCCATACGCAGCCAGACAGCCTGTACATCGCCAATATCGAAAGCCGTGTTTTCATTCTGACCATCGAAGAAACCCAGTTG
>CAMTPG010000072.1 GCA_947074335.1 uncultured Parabacteroides sp. | reverse complement strand
ACACTGAATCCGGAAGAGGGAACTATTCTGGAACACGGTCTGTTCACCAAACAGGTGCGTGTAACGGCGCGCGGGAAAGATGGTAAAGTATATTCAGTGAAGTTCAAACCCGTCAATATGGCGCAGATCATGATCGAGAACAGAGATTCGGCCACGATTAATGTTACAGTTGTTCCCGGCGCTCCCAAACGCGAAGAAAACCTGACAAAAGCGTTAGAACAGGCTGCCCGGTTCATGATGATGGTGCGCCGCATCAATATTCAATACACGGATGCTGCAGGTATGATGTTGCCCGGTTTCCGTCCGGAAATCGGTGACATTTTCGGTCAGGGACATTCCATGTCGGGATTGTCGCCAGGTGTAGGTTTTGCTTTTGGCGGTGTACGTCGCAGTTATATAAACGAAGTATTCGAAAAAGGCTGGCTCATCACCAGTCT
Organism: uncultured Parabacteroides sp.; assembly: GCA_947074335.1. Lineage (GTDB taxonomy): Bacteria > Bacteroidota > Bacteroidia > Bacteroidales > Tannerellaceae > Parabacteroides. The sequence goes on along the minus strand of CAMTPG010000072.1, from coordinate 9,430 downwards.
CGAAAACAACCTGAGTCCGGCCGTGATGACCAGCACCAAGAACCTGAACATCCGCGCCAACCTGGAGCCGATAGCCGGATTAAAAATAGATCTGAATGCATTGCGTAACGATACGCGCAGTCGCGATATCCAGTTTATGTACGACGGTATGCCCGAGCAATATGGCGGAAACTTCACCATCACAACCATTGGTTTACGTACTGCCTTTAAGAAAAGCGGTAATATTGATAACGGGTACGAATCGGAACCATTCATGAATTTTATCAACAACCGCGAGATCATTGCACAGCGCATCGAAAAGAAATATGAAGGCACATTATATCCGAACAGCGGCTTTATTAATGATAAAGGCATGGGTGGCACACCATACAATCCGGGAGCTGATAATGCCAACGGTGTAAACCGCAATTCATCGGATGTTTTGATTCCGGCATTCCTGGCAGCTTATACCGGGCGCGATCCGGGCAAAGTAGGTTTATCGCCATTTGTGGCTCTGCGTAATATGTTGCCGAACTGGCGTATTACTTACGACGGACTGATGAAACTGCCTGCCTTTAAAAAGTATTTCCGCAGCTTTATGCTGAATCATCAATATCGTTGCACCTATTCGGTAGGTTCTTATTCTTCGTACCTGAATTGGGTTGATGGCGGATTAGGCAACAATTTCGGATTTGTACAATCCATTCAGAATGAATTGCCTGTTCCTTCTTCTCCCTTCTCGATTCCGACTGTTTCGATCACCGAAGCCTTTAATCCGCTGATCGGTGCCGATGCCACATTGCTGAATAATGTTACGGTCCGTGCCGATTATTCCACAACACGAAATCTGACATTGAACACAACCTCTTATCAGGTGATTGAGGCGCAATCCAGAAAGATGACCGTGGGACTTGGTTATAAAATGGCCGAATTTAACAAGATACTCCGCACGAAGAAGACGCGCGATTTCAGTAACGACCTGACAGTTCGTCTTGATTTCTCACTGAACCGCATGTCGTCGCTCATTCGTAAAATTGAAGATTGTTATACACAGGCTACCAGCGGTAATCTGGCCAAAACTGTTCAATTCTCGGCCGAATACGGAATCAGCCGTGCACTCACGGTGCGTGCTTTCTATGATATTCAGATCAATGAGCCGCTGATTTCGAGTACCTCTTTCCCGACTTCGAATTCGAATTACGGTATCAGTATGCGATTCTCGCTGGCTCAATAATAAAACAGCCTGCTTTCAAACTGAAAGCAGGCCATTCTCTTTCCCCTCACAAACTATTTATGGATTATTTCCAATTCACAATTTAACAAAATATCATCGCCCAGCAATAAACCGCCTCCGGGCAGATTGCCATTCCAGTCCATGCCGAAGCTTTTACGTGATAAATGCCCTGTTGCCATAAATCCGGCCCGTTTGTTGCCAAATGGATCGTCGATCACGGAACTTGCTTCTAAAATCAAAACAATCGGATGAGTTACCCCGTGCATGGTAAAATCGCCGTATAATTTATAATCGTCGTTATATTTTTCTACTTTAGTGCTGATAAAATGGATGGTCTTATAGGTTTCCACATCAAAAAAATCTTTTGTTTTCAGATGCTTATCCCGTCCTTCAGCACCCGAATCGATGCTGGCCGGATCAATGGTCAGTTCTATTTTCAAAGTCAGCCAGTCATCATCCTCAGAGGAAACCGTTCCTTCGAAACTTTTAAAACTTCCCTGCACGGCCGATATCATCATATGCCGGATCTTAAAGAAAAACTGTGTATGCGTTTTATCGATAAACCATTGAAATGTAGCCATAATATTTTTTTTATATGATTTACAGGATTATTGCTATAACCTCTGTTTAACTGAATATGTTTATAAATTACTGATTTTCTGTTGATTTATTTTTGGAGGATTCGACCGATACAGCATTTTGTTTATGTGCTTTCACTTCTGTTTTAAAAAGACCTTTCAATTTTGTAACCGGCACATCAATTTTGGCAATGCCGCAGGCATAAGCGCCCAACAGATATTGCTCGAAAGTAAACCGCAGGGTATCAGGCAGAATATTGATCGCCGAAACTTTATCGAGCGTGGGTTCCGTATCGAAACAACCCGCTTTATTATCAAAATATTCTGCCAGCAATTCATTGATCTGATCGGCTTTGTCGTAATTCAATATTTCCTGATTAGTCAGGAACTTTTGTTTTTTGGGCTGATAGTTAAAGGCATAAAAGGTTGTCATGCCATGAGCTCCGCCCGTAAAAGTATAGACTTCGGTCAGTGTACTGATAAAATCTTCGGAAACAAAATACACCGTATCTGTACTATATAATTCATATTTAAAGAAAGGCCGGTCAAAATGAGGTAATTGATCGGAGTGTTCCGGTTTCTGACCGGTTTCTGATGTTATCTCTTTTTTATCATCGTTATGAACAGCAGCAGAATCGGTTCCGGCCCGTTCCTTTTCGGCCTCCAGAATAGCTTCGGCCTGCTCTTTCTTTTCGTCCGATTTCAATAACGCCTGTTCTGCGGCATATTGTTTAAAAAATAATTCGGCTTCGGTAACCACTTCATTGCATAAAGAATCGTTAAGATGCTTCAATTTTTCATTCAGCGGGTTTACCATGTCTTCGGTTTTGGGATTCAGCCCGTTGAACACAACCGACTCGTAGGTTAAAAGATAATCATTCGTTTCTTTATTTATGGTTTGCTTTTGCACAGCCACATTAAAAGGTTGCTGATTACAGCCGACCAGTAAAAATACAAACAAGAGAGCACTTCCTGTTTTTACCAATTTCTTCATCATATCTGTACTAATTTAATTATGCTATAGAATAGGATCTAAAATCTAAACAAAATTAATCGAAATGAGTTTTAATGCTTCTGAAAAAAGTTGCTATTTCCGGCAAAAAAAATTCCGTGTGGATATCGGGAGAAAAACCACATCGTTATGCATTTTACATTGCATTGTTATGCATTTTAAATTGCACTGCAGTGGAATAAAAATTCCTTCGCAGGGCATTTTTTAGATTGTTTAAAGTTATCGGAAATGAAACAGGGATAATTGGACGAATAATTTTATCTTTGCTACATCTTATTAATTTGAGATATAATAATAAAAGTACTTAAATTCGTATTCTATGATCTCACGGAAATTCTTTCAGACGGTAGTTTCTGCATCGTTGGTTTTATGCTCACTGCCAGCTTTTGCCCAGACATCAAACGGCAATGCTACTCCTGTTACAGATTATAGTCTGCCTGAATTATTAATAACAAACAACGGAGAGTCTATTCGGACGCAGGAAGACTGGGAAAATTTGCGCCGCCCCGAACTGCTTTCGCTTTTTGCCGGGCAGATGTATGGCCGCCTGCCGCTTATTCCGGTTGAAGCAATTTATCAGGTACGCGAACTGACTCCGAACGGAGGCGAAACAGATATTATCCGTAAACAGGTGGAAATAACACTTTCGCGTAACGGAGAAACCCGGAAATCCCTGCTTTTGATGTACCTTCCGGCACAGGCCGAAAAGGCGGTTCCGGTTTTTCTGGCTCCCAACTTTAAGGGAAACCAGACAATTACAACAGACAGTGCGGTTATTTATTCGCAATATTCGGATCAGGAGCGTGGCATTGCTCAGTCGCGCTGGCCGGTTCAGACCTTGATCAATGCCGGTTACGGACTGGTTACATTTCATTATTTCGATTTTTATCCGGATGATCCGAATCGGGCAACCGAAAGCATACTGCCGCTCTTTACAGATACCGACTATGATAAAAACCCCGACGATAACGGACAGGCTCTCAGTGCCTGGGCCTGGGGCATGAGTCAGATTATGGATTACTTACAAAATGATGATCAGGTCAATGCTGATCAGGTCATTTTGATGGGACATTCGCGTCTGGGTAAAGCTGCGCTTTGGGCCGGAGCTCAGGATGTGCGTTTTGCCATGGTGATTTCGAATAATTCGGGCTGTGGCGGAGCAGCTCTTTCCAAACGGGTTTATGGAGAGACCGTACAGCAGATCAATAATACGTTTCCGCATTGGTTTTGTCAGAATTTTGCACAATATAATAACCGCGAACAGGAAATGCCTTTTGATCAGCATCAGCTACTGGCTCTTATCGCACCGCGCCCTTTGTATGTGGCCAGTGCAACCGAAGATCAGTGGGCCGATCCCGAGGGTGAATTCCTGGCTGCGCGCGAAGCATCGAAAGCCTATTCGGTTTACGGGCTGGAAGCAATCGGCAATATAGAAATGCCTGCTGTAAACGAACCGGTTCAGAAATGGACCGGATATCATATACGCTCCGGTAAACATGATGTAACCGATTATGATTGGGATAATTGGATTATCTTTGCCAATAAATGGTTTAAATAATATTTTATTTGCCATTCTTGTTGTTTATCAGAGAATTATTTCGTTACTTTGCACCCGCTTTACGTAATCTCTGACAGGACATTTTGCAGCCCGTTATATTGCGTTTCGTTTTAAATAATTTTAAAAAGCTATAAAACAATGGATTTTATTAAAGTTGTAGAAGAAGCGTTCGCTACAAAAAAAGAGCATCCTTCATTCAAAAGCGGTGATACTATTACAGTAGCTTACCGTATCAAAGAGGGTAACAAAGAACGTATCCAGGAGTACAGAGGTGCAGTTATTCGTATTTCAGGTCATGGCGACAAAAAACGTTTCACTGTTCGTAAAATGTCACAAAACGTAGGTGTGGAAAGAATTTTCCCGATCGAATCTCCGTTTATTGAAAGCATTACTGTAAACAAATACGGTAAAGTACGTCGTGCTAAATTGTATTACCTGCGTGCACTTACCGGTAAAAAAGCAAGAATCAAAGAAAGAAGAGTGTAATCACTCAGATTCTATTGCCATACAAAAAGGGCCGTCTGATTTTTTCGGACGGCTTTTTTTGTGTGGTTAATCAGGCATTAAATTGAACAACAACCTTTTTATTTCTTATTCTTCAATTTCTAACCGGAATATATAACCGGCAGCATTCAGTAAAAACCAAACACTGCCGGAGATAAACCTGAGCAACTTAATGCCAGAAAGAAACCTGTTTTATAAATTAGATAAGTAGTATGTCTTTTTATATTTACATTACTTGTTGATTAATCCAGCTTTATGCGATAAAAAAGTTCGCTCAGTGTATAGGTTAATGTTAAACCTGTCAGACTGCGTTCCAGCATGTTGTTGCTAACATTTACCCGATCGTAAAATACACCGACGTTCAATTTTCCATTTGATAAGGGGAAACCTAAACCGGCATGAACACGCCACGAATGACCTGACTGACTGCGCACATACATATAATAGGGCGTGGTAACACCGATCCCCATTTTATAATCCATTTTTTTCCAAATGCTTGAAGCGCCATAACCATTGGGCGAATAATTCAGACCGGCTCTGAATTCGTGCGAATCATGAAATGTAAATCGACTGTCGCTCGAATTAATCGATTTATAACCATGAAAAACATAATCCAGTCCGTAAGTCATCTTTTTATAATTCACCGAACCACCCAAGCCAAAATAAGAGGGAAGTTCCTGGCGCACTTTCTTCTGGGTTATTTCGGTACTATACGAATTATCGATAATGGTTTTTGTATTCTCCATTCTGATTTCTTTAGACAATCCGTAAACAGCACCCAGTGTTAGTTTCAAGTCACGATTAACCGGCCGGTAATACTGAATCCCAAAATCGGCCATAAAGGCACGGCCGGTTAATTTCTGCGAAACAGACATGGTGCTCTGATCTTCTTCCTGTGTAATATTTCCAAAAATATAACTAATATTTGCACCTACCGACAGATGTTTTGTCAGTGAAAAGGCATTACTCAGAAATAGTTTTGAAAGTCCGCCGTTTCCCGAATAAGTACTCGTATAGTAAGCACCGGGCACACCTTCCAGTTCCTGAGAACTCTGAAAATAATAGCCTACTGCACTGTAAGGCGTTACACCGATTGCGGCATACCAATGCGGAATGATCCGCCCGGCTAACGTAAAACGGGAGAGATTGCCCGTAAATGCATTATTGGAAGCTCCTTTGGCATGATAATTTTCCCATTTGGCAAAAAGAGATGCTTCCGCAAAAATACGACAGGTATCCAGCGCTGTTAAAGCGGCCGGATTATCGGTATTTACCAGCATAGAGCCACGCATGCCTACCGACAAACCGCCCATAGCTGCATTTGAGCTGTACAATCCGGTAATAATCTCACCGACACCAAACATGGAATAGGGCGATGAAGTCATTACATTTTGAGCAGACAACGGTAATGAAGCGAGTAGTAAAATGAAGAGTTGTAATAATTTAGTAACTTTCATATATCTTATAGGTTAGTTGTAAACTGATTGGATTGCGCCCCTGCTGATCACTAAACGTCAGATTGCGCAGTGTCTTGGTATAGGTATCATCCGTAAATACCAATTGCAGATTATGTTTATAAAAACCAAAAGCACCCAACTCCTCTTTGATAAAAGTGCTGATATCAAAATAATAATAGGTGTTCTCATGAAAAGTATCATCAACAACCAATGATCCGCTTTGTACGGCTTCGCCCAGATAATCGGTAACAGCATCGGTTACCACATTATTTTCGTCGATGATATAAAGATATATACTGTCGGGCAAGGGATTATAATCCGAATAAGTGCCGGTTTCAGGATATATTTTTAAATAGGCAGATTCAATCGATACCCGTTCTCCCTGTTGCATAATCGAATTGAGATGGGGAAATCCAAGGCGACTGTACCAGCCTAATCCGCTAAACAGTAAACCGCGGTTATCCATTTCTTCGGAAGTCAGTTCTACATTTTTTAAAGGTATACCTGCCAGTGCTGTTCCCGTACGATCATGTTGAATCTGATAAAACTGATTTTCTTCGTTGGGGTAAATGATGCAGACATGCGATTCGGCCAACTCTCCCTCTACATGATAATAGAGAATCATGGCGGCCGAGGTATCCCCCACGGCGAAAGAAATCAGATTCTGACAAAGATCTGCAGGTTTGATAACCAATCCATTGAAATAGTCTTCGAAATAATCGTCAGATACCACATCATCGCGCTGATGCAGCCGATTTAAAAGATCCTGTCCGAGTTCGTCGGGCAAACGTACTTCAAACCGTTCCTCGTCATTCGGTCGCGGCCGGATGGTATAACCGGCTATCGCCTCTTCATCATAGGCAAAAGATGAGTTATTATATAAATAACCATTATCATTTTGAATGATTTTCTCTTTTAAACGATGAATGGTAAATGACAGGTGTTGCATGGTATCGCCTATCGAATAACCCGAATAACCCAAAGCCAGAACTAACGAATCCAGCCTGACAGTTTCATCCATATCAATGGAGTAAGCCGGTGCCTGATAAGGAATAAAACTGTTTACAGAAACCGAACCCCATAAATCGTGGGTATACTGACCGACTAAAGCAACAGCTTTATTATTTGTTTCCAATGAATCGATAATTGTTGACGTGATTGTCACTGTACAGGTATCTGTAGAAATATTCCGGAAAGCGCTGGATACCAACGTTTCTCCAAATGTATTATCTTCATTGTAACAGGAAAAAGTGATCAAAGACAACAAAAGCAATTTTGTTAGTAATAAAATTTTTTTCATTTGATTATAGCACTGTTAATGGCGTGCAAAGAACCTGAAAGAGATTTTTCCCTGCAAGAAGAACCTATCAATATGCCTTTTTTCTCTATTAAATGAGAAGTAAAGAGTATTAACATCGTATTTAAGACAAAATATGCATTTATACCTCTCTATGCATCATTCACCGGAGAAGTCTCCCCGTTTATCGATTTGATTTGTGAAGTTGAAGAATGCCCTGTTTTTTTGCATCCGAAAAACAATACTAACACGTATAATCACAATTTATAATGACACACAAGAAATTATTTGTTTTATTAATTACTCTGCTTCCTGTATTCTTATGCGCCTGCAGCGATGACGATGATGATGATTTAATTGGACACTGGGTACGCGTTTCCGATTTTGACGGATTGGCAAGAGGTGATGCTTCTTCATTCAGCATCGGAAGTAAAGGTTATCTGATTTGCGGGTATACCGGCAAAGAGCGGTTGTCTGATTTATGGGAATATGATATGGAAATGGATACCTGGACACAAAAAGCCAGCTTTCCGGGAGCAGCCAGAAACTCGGCTGTAGCTTTTGCCATAGATAATAAAGGTTATTTTGGGACCGGATATGATAGTGATAATAAATTTTCTGATTTCTGGGAATATGATCCTGTGACAAATAACTGGACGCAGAAAGCCGACTTTCCCGGATCGGGACGTTATAGCGCTGTAGCTTTCGGCGTAAAAGGCAAAGGATATATCGGTGCCGGTTATGATGGTAATTATCTGAAAGATTTTTATGCTTACGACCCGAATACCAATACATGGTCGCAGATTATCAGTATCGGCGGAACCAAACGAATGGGTGCCAGCAGTTTTGTGATTGATAACATAGCTTATGTTTGTTGTGGTGTTAATAATGGAACTTATGTAGATGATTTCTGGAAATATGATCCTTCTACCGGATTGTGGACACAGCTCAGAGATATCTCAGACAGTTCGGATGATGATTATGATGACGATTATAACATTATACGCCTGAATGCTTCTGCATTTGTTATTGACGGAGCAGCTTATCTTACCTGCGGTGAGAGCGGCGGTGTGCGTAGTGATACCTGGAAATATTATCCGTCTACGGATATCTGGGAACAAATACATTCCTTTAAAGGATCATCACGAACTGTAGCAGTAGCCTTTTCGAATGGTGTGAGAGGATTTGTAGCAACAGGTAAAAGTGGTACCTACCGATTCGATGACATTTGGGAATTAAACCCGTATGCTTATGACCCGGATGATCAATGATGAAAAGCGATGATGAAAAGAATCGGTAGGAGAACCCTTTGGGGTTTGAGCATATCATTGCTGTTGTTATTTCTATTATTTATTTTTTGTGGCGAGAGATTGGGGTCGAGTCACAAATTGCAACCTGAGTTGCAAACCTTTCAATTGGAGGATGGTTGGGGATATAAAATTATGTTGAACGAGAAAATGTTGATATATCAACCCACCATTCCTGCAATTGAAACAGTTCGCAGCTTTCCATCCGAGGAAAAAGCCCGAAAGGCGGGCCTGCTTGTTCTGGAAAGGATGAAAAGCAAAGAAGACATTACATTAACTATTGATGATATTATACATTCACTCTCTGATTAGGTAAAAATTATTTTTTGACACGAGAAAAAAGGCCGGCCAGTGATGGTAGGCCTTTTTGCATTTTAATCAACATTTAGTGCTTTGGATTTGTTATTTGTTAAAAAACTATTGAATTATGAAACTAAAATTTAAACTTAGCACATTCCTTTTATTTGTTTCCCTATGTATGGCATGTACAGGTAATAAAAAATC
>CAMTPG010000071.1 GCA_947074335.1 uncultured Parabacteroides sp. | reverse complement strand
ACTTCAGGAAGGGAAAACTGTTAAAATACGTGTAAAAGGTAGCAGTATGCTGCCTTTTGTGCGTAATAACGATGAAGTTTTATTAACTTTGCCACGTAAAATCAAATGGTGTAAGGGCACCATGGTTTTGGCTGATACAGACGAATTAGGCATTGTGCTGCATCGTATTATAAAGATTAAGGGTGATTGCATTACTTTAATGGGTGATGGTAATATTCAACAAATTGAACACACTTCTCCAGAACGAATCATTGCCATAGTAGAGCAATGTTATCGGGGTAAATTTATATATGATCCAAACAAATGGCTGATGCGTTTTTTGGGATGGTTATGGTATATCATACATCCCTGGCGGCGATCTGTTCTGCTTGCAGGATGGAAATTGAAGCAACGATTATTTTAATACATTAAACGAAATAACAAACTTAACTAAAACAACACAAATAATGCAACTAACAAGCAAGTACGTAAAACCTGTTATGAATCGAATCAGTTTAACAACACAATCCATGATTGCAGCATCAGGCAATAGTAACGCTATCTATGAAGGATGGATAGGCTGGGGATGTGTTACAGATCCTCATAAATATAATAACCTTAAAAAAGGAGAATGTAAAACTTTTAGAGTTACCGGTACAGGAGGAACTCATTTTAATCCATATCCAAATTGCGATGCCTGGAAAGTTGTAAACGATCCGGTTAAATTACTTAAAAACGGAGATAGAATAACCATATGTAAAACAGGTGATTATAAATGGTCTGTTTCCAAATAATAAAATTTAAATCATCATGCAAATGAAATTAAACCCGGATTTAGTACTCCGTCAGATAGGCGATGAGTATATGATCGTAAACCCGTTTACCGATACGGTCGATATGACAGATGTGTATACCCTGAACGAGTCTGCCGCCTGGCTCTGGCAGCAGCTCGAAGGTAAAAGCTTTACGCAATCCGATTTAGTTTCTCTGCTTCAAACCGAATACGATGTCGATACCGAAACTGCGCGTGCCGATATCGACGAATTGTGTAACCACTGGCTATCCTCCGGACTGGCCTTTGCCGCAGAATGAACCAACTACAGCAACGAAATACCCTGCTTTCACTTTTAAAGCAGGGTTTATGGGGAGAAGATTTGCGCATACCCGATGAGCAAACACTCACCCTCGACGATTGGAAAAATATCTATACCCTCGCACAAAAACAAACTGTTCAGGGTATAGTGTACGACGGGATTAACCGGCTTTCCAAATCGTCAAGGCCCCCTATGCAGTTTCTGATACCGGCCACAGTTGGCATAGATCAGCTTGAACGTATAAGCCGGCTACACAATCAAACTCTGCTGATGCTGCATGAAATCTTTTCGGCAGCCCCTGCCATTCCCTTTATTCTGATTAAAGGCCAGAGCGTGGCAGCCCTTTATCCTAATCCGTCACATCGTGTATGTGGCGATATCGATCTTTGGTTCGGCTCGGCCGAACAGGCAGAAGCTGCCAATCGGCGCATCGAACAATACGGCATACCGGTTGATCGCGGAGCCAACAGCGATTCCTCTTATTTCTTCAATCAGGTATTTATCGAGCACCACACCCGGTTGATCGATCTGCATAATCCGGTTATCCGGAAAAAAATTGATAATTGGGAGTCCCGTACCTTTCGGACGGAAACCACCCTGTCGCACCATGCATTAAACCTAAACAATTGCTCAATCCCCATATTGCCTCCCGTAGCCACCCATCTGCTGATGTCGACACATGTTTTGAAACATATGCTCAACGAAGGGATCGGATTGCGTCAGTTGTGCGATTTAGCTATATTTACAAAATCAATGTATGCCTCCCTGGATAAACAGGAATATATACAAATTAGTAAATCATGGGGCATTTACAGATGGAATAAACTGCTGTATGCATTATTGGTAAAATACCTGGGTTTATCCACGGAATACCTGCCATTCGAAACCACCGTCAATCCTGATATCCTGCTTAACGAGATCTGGGAGACAGGAAATTTCGGACATCAGGATACCCGCTACAACGAACGCCCCGAAGGTAAATGGAGCAACAAATGGCATACAGTGAAAATGATTACAGCCAAAATGAAGTTATTTGGAGGCTATGCTCCTTCACCCGCATTTTGGTGGATCTCAGAATTAACAACTGTACGACTAAAAGAACTTTTACTACCAGATGAAAGCACAGATTCGGAAAATAATCGATAAACTCACCAAAGAAAACATACATGCCCACTATCAGTTAGGCCGGCAGGCCTTTCGCTGGGTTATGCAGGTTACCGAAGGCTATCACTGGCTCATAACCTTTTCCATTATTATGGGGTTGTTAGGCGTAGGTATGACGCTGCTCAATGTAGCCATGTCGCGCTGGATCATCGATGTGGCCACCGGCGCCGTTCCCGGCAATATCTGGATGGTGGGGCTGGTCGTAGTCATTTCGTTTGTGCTCGGTATGGTTGTAAAGCTGGTTACCCCCTGGATCTTCGGCAAAATCAATATGCGCATCAGTATCCGGATGCAGAATTCCCTCTCGGATGCCCTGATGATGTGTTCCTGGAAAAGTGCCAAAAAATGGCACACCGGCGATTTGCTGACCCGTATCGGTACCGATGCCTCCGAAGTGCTCAGTATGGGGATGAGTCTGCTCCCCGACCTGCTTATTACCTCTGTTCAGCTTATTGCCTCATTCTGGTATCTCTGGGCACTCGAACCCCGCCTGGCCTGGTTTATCTTAGCAGCTACGCCGTTGGTTCTTTTGTCGAAACTCTATTTCCGTAAAGTGCGCGAGCTCAGCAAAGCCCAAAAAGAGATGAATAGCGAAATGGGTACCGTGATGCAGGAAAACCTGTCGCAGCGTGTACTTGTACGCTCACTCGGTGCTACCGGTTACCGCAAGCAAAAACTACACGATACCCAGGAAAAGCTTTTCGATTTGGGCATGGAGCAAATCAAATTCTCCACCTTTTCGCAAGGCGTTATGGGGCTTACTTTTGGCGGGGGATATCTGCTTGCTTTCCTGTGGGGGATCTATCAACTCGACAACAACCTGATCACCTTCGGAACCATGGCCGCATTTCTGCAGCTGGTAGGGCAGGTGCAGGGCCCCTTTTTAGGACTGATTGCCATTCCGCCTGCATTGGTGCGCGGCTGGACATCCGTAGAACGTCTGATGGCGCTGTTCGATGATATTGAGCCCGACGAAAATCCCCAATATATCGAAAGCCCGCTTACCCTGTCCTTCAATAATGTCACTTTCGGATATGAAGAGGATCAACCCGTTTTAAAAAATTTCTCTGCCGAGTTTCGTCCCGGCACATCCACAGCCATCGCAGGGCCTACCGGAACCGGCAAAACTACCATTATCCGGCTGATGCTCGCTTTGATTCAACCTGACCAGGGTACACTTACCCTGCAGGATTCAAAATACAATACCTATCCCGTAAATCCGGATATGCGTATCAATTTCATGTATGTACCTCAGGGTAATACCCTGCTTAGCGGCTCCATTCGCGAAAACCTCTGGTTAGGTTCGCCCGGAGTTTCCGACGATATTCTCGAGCAGGTGCTTCGCATCGCCTGTGCCGATTATGTATTTGAGCTTCCCGAAGGATTAGACACCCTGGTTGGCGAACACGGATACGGCCTCTCCGAAGGACAGGCCCAGCGTCTGGCTATCGCCCGTGCCCTGCTTCGTCCCGGCAACATCTGGCTTTTCGACGAGGCTTCCTCTGCTTTAGATACCGATACAACCCATCGATTAATGCAAAATCTGCTCCAGGCAGGCCGAAATCATACATTAATCTTTGTTACACACGATCCCCGTCTGATGAATCTGTGTTCGCAGATTGTCCGGCTGGATTAAAAAACTGAATAATTATGTATACTGATATATTCTCTGATCATAGAACTGATACCGTCTGGTTTCGTGTTGCCGGCCTTATTTTTGGTGTAAACACTTCGCTGGGTCAGAATTTTGACGTATATTTGCCGGCTTATAAACCGTTTCGGTATAATCCCTTATCGCCCGAAAAGCGATTGTTTGTACTCGAAACCGTTCCGACAGGATCTTTTGATAACATCAAAATTGAAAAATTCCTGAACGAAGGGAAAAACGATGTCGGCAAATGGCGTTTATATCAGACAGCACAGGGCTTTTGTCTCGATCTGCAATATGTAGAAGGAGCTCCCTGGCATCGCATGGTTACCGATCCTTTCTTTACCCGCTTAACATTAGCTATTGATTGGAGCGATAAGTATGCGATAGACGTATTAAATTCGTTTACCATGTTTGGCTTTGCCCAGGCCGCTGTTCAATACAATACAGCCCTGATCCATGCCTCGGTAACGATGAAAGCCGGCGAAGGCTATCTTTTTCTCGGTACCAGCGGTACCGGCAAAAGTACCCATTCGCAATTATGGCTTACTCATTTGGACAACACAGAATTGCTCAACGATGATAATCCTGCCATTCGTATTTGTCCGGACAATGAGATCCGTGTATTCGGAACTCCATGGAGTGGTAAAACTCCCTGTTATAAAAATAAACAGGCACATTTAAAAGCTTTTGTGCAGCTTAAACAGGCCCCGCATAATCGTTTTTCGTACCTGAAAGGCATTCAGGCTTATTTGGTTTTGTTGGCAGGATGTTCCTCTTTAAAATGGAATACCACACTTTACAACCGCTTAGGAAGTCTGCTTGAACAAATGGCAAACCGCGTACCGGTAGGTTTTTTGGAATGTCGGCCCGATAAAGAGGCTGCCATTCTTTGTTATAATGAATTGAATAAAAAATAAATATAAAACTTAATAGCACCTATGAAACATTATTTGCTGATGGCCGGTCTTTTAGCCGTGCTTATTTTCTCCTCTTGCTCCCGTAAATCATATGTATATCTGCAGGATATGGACGATATGACCGAATATCCCATTCCGCAAAAGTATGAAGCCATCATTCATCGCGACGATAAGCTGAGCATTATCGTTAACAGCAAAAATCCCGAACTTACCATTCCTTTCAATATCCCCGGTGGTGGCGGATTCTCTGTATCCAGCGACGGAACCGTAACAAGTAGTTCAAATGGTGCCGATAATGGAAAATCCACTAAAGGCTATCTGGTAGACATCAATGGCGATATCGATTTTCCGATTCTCGGCAAACTGCATGTGGAAGGATTAACCCGTAATCAGCTTACCGAGCTGATCAAAAATAAACTAATCATCGAAGATCTGATTAAAGAACCGATTGTACATGTAGACTTCCTGAACTTTAAATTCTCTGTACTCGGAGAGGTTGGTAAAGTAGGAACTTACGAAGTAACCGGCGACCGCATCACGCTGCTCGAAGCTCTGGCCATGGCAGGCGATCTAAACCAGCAGGCTCGTGTGGATCGTGTAGCCGTAATCCGCGAATATGGCAACAAACGCCGTATCTTCTTCCACGATCTGCGTAAAAAAGATATTTTCGACTCGCCCTGTTTCTATCTTCAGCAAAACGATGTAGTATATGTTGAACCGGGCAGCCAGCAGGCCGAACAGAAAATGCAACGCCGTTACAGTTTGTGGACTATGCTGCTTACATCAGTAACCACTATCACCTCATTAGTGTTCCTTTTCACAAAATAACAGACTCTCTATATGGTTAAAATGAGCGAGCAAAACGATATGTCGGGCAGCGCTTCCACTCTTGGAGGCGGCATATTCAATTTCAATCCCCTCGATATCCTGAAATACCTCTTGTCAAACTGGTACTGGTTTGTGCTGTCGGTAGGTATCTTTGTGGGCTATGCCTGGTATCAATATGCCCAGATGCCTTATCTCTATTCCCGTTCGGCTACGGTAATGATTAAAGATCCCTACAGCCGTTCATCCGGAGCACTGGATCGTTTCAGTACTTTCCAGGGATATACCAATGTCTCGAACGAGATCCTGCAATTTCAGTCGCATAAACTCATGCGCGATGTAGTAAAACGACTCAACGCCGATATCAGCTATATCGTCATGGACGGCTTGCGCGAGCAGGAACTATATACTCAGACACCCGTCAAAGCTGTTTTTCCTGATACCGAAGATTATCAGCAATTCAGTTTCACAGCCACACCGCTCAATGAAACCGAAGTACGCTTAAGCGACTTTTCAGAAGCCGTCAAATCATCTCCGTTGGTAGCACAATATGGCGATACCCTCGATACCCCCGTAGGTCGCGTTGTTCTGATGCCCACACTTTATAATAACGACAAATGGTATAATAATTCCATTTCCGTTCGTAAAAACAACCTCGACGGTGTAGCCGGAGACTTTCGCAGCAACCTCAATATTTCGCAGGCCGAAAACGACGCATCTATTCTCTACCTCAGTCTGAGCGATAACTCAACTGTTCGTGCCGAAGATGTGTTGAACCTGCTTATCACCGTTTATAACGAAGAGGCCGTAAAAGATAAAAACCAGATTGCCATCAATACCTCCAACTTCATCAACGAACGATTAATCATCATCGAAAAAGAGTTAGGCGGTGTCGAGTCGGAAATCGAATCCTTCAAACGCCGCAACCAGATGATCGATGTAGGTTCGTCTGCCAGCATGTACATGTCGGATAGCAAGCAGTACAACACGGTCGCCCTCGAGCTTGAAACCCAGCTCCGCATGGCCGAGTACATCAAAGATTACCTCACCGATCCATCCAAAGCTGTCGATCTGATTCCCTCCAATACCGGCATTGCCGATATGAATATCGAAAGTCAGATCGCACTCTATAATGCCAACAAACTCAAACGCGATAAACTCATCGAAGACAGCAGCGATAAAAACCCCGTGGTACAAGAGCTCAACAATACCCTCAATGCCATGCGTCAAACCATTATCCGTGCTGTCGACAATATGATTGTCAGCATCAATGTAAAGCTCAACGATGCCCAGAGCCGCGAACTGCAGGCTCAGCGTAAAGTTGCCGAAGTACCCGCACAACAGCGACAGATGCTCTCGATCGAACGTAAACAGCGTATCAAAGAAGAACTCTATCTCTACCTGCTCAACAAGCGCGAAGAGAATGCCCTCAGTCAGGTAATGACCGACAACGATGCCCGTATCCTCGATCCGGCCGGAGGTGGTAATACCCCCTTCTCGCCCCAGGAGCGTCGTATGCTTATGGCAGCCGGTGTAAAAGGCTTTATGCTTCCCCTTATTATCCTGTTAGCTCTGATGTTCTTTGATACACGCATCAAGTGCCGTAAAGACATCGAAGATGCAACCGATATCCCTTTCCTGGGCGAAATCCCGCAGGATAAATCCAAAAAGGCACTCAATGCAAAAGGCAAAGAAGGCATTGTTGTACGCAGCCAGGGGCGCGATATTGTATCCGAAGCCTTCCGTATTCTTCGTACCAATATGGACTTTATGCGCGTCAAGGCAAAGAATATGCAGGTAATCACCTTTACCTCCTTTAATGCCGGAGCCGGTAAAACCTTTGTATCGTCAAACCTGGCCGTCAGCTTCTCGCAAACCGGCAAAAAGGTGATCATGGTCGATCTCGACATCCGCAAAGGAACCCTCAGTTCGCATCTGCCAAGCAATAAAACAGGAATCACCTCCTATCTGTCGGGCCGTGTAAATCAGATCGACGATCTCATCCAGCACAACGCACTGGCCGAAGGTGTAGATGCCATTGCAGCAGGCCCCGTAGCGCCGAATCCTGCCGAGTTGTTACTCAGCGAAAAACTGGACGAACTGATCAGCGAACTCCGTACCCGCTACGATTATATCGTGATAGATAATGTACCCGTAGGCCTGGTAGCCGATTCGGCCATCACCAACCGTTTAGCCGACCTTACCCTGTTCGTGATCCGTGTAGGCAAACTCGATCGCCGCATGCTTCCCGAACTCGAGAAGATCTACCGCAGCGGTAAGCTCACCAACATGTCGCTGATTCTGAACGGAGCCATCCTGAAACGCGCCGGCTACGGTGGCGGTTACGGCTATGGATACGGCTATGGTTACGGCTACGGCCCGGTAGAAAAACAGGGAATTTTAGCCCGTCTATTTAAAAAATAAGTAACAACGTGTTTGGTTTTAAACGAAAATACAATGTAGTTCAATCCGGTCTGCTCCGGGGAATGCGGGATATCCATGCCCACATCCTCCCCGGTGTCGACGACGGAGCAGCTACAGCCACGCAGTCGCTGGAGATCTTAGACTACCTCGCTCAGCTCGGCTTTCGCGAAGTCTGGTTTACGCCCCACGTCATGGAAGATTGCCCCGGCAATACCCCCGAAGCCCTCACCCGTCAGTTCGAAGCCTTCCGTACCCGCTACGCAGGCCCCCTGTCGCTCCGGCTCTCTTCGGAATATATGCTCGATGCCCTTTTCCCCGATCGGCTGCAAACAGGTCTGTTGCCCTTAGGCGATAAACAGCACCTGTTGGTAGAAACCTCCTATATGTTTTCGCCCCCCGATCTCGACAGTATGCTGCTCGATATCTGCAAAGCCGGATATACCCCCGTAATTGCCCATCCCGAGCGCTATGGCTATATGTCGGCCGCCGATCATCAGGCTCTGAAAGAGAAAGGCTACGCTTTCCAGCTCAACCTCATGTCGCTCAGCGGCTATTACGGCACCTATGCCCGGCGTGTCGGCGAACAGCTGCTCGAAGCCGGCAGCTACAATTATATAGGCACAGATCTGCATCATCTCGAACGCTATCAGCCCATGCTCGACAGTTTTAAACTCAGCCGGCGTCATCTCGACCTGTTGGCACAACTTATCGAAAATAATAATCAGCTATGAGAAGAGGCCTGCTGATCCTGCTCCTTTTGCTCACCCTGCTTACGGCATCCGTCTGGCTGCTGCCCTCCATATCACCGGCTTATACCGGAGCGGGCGCCCTGATCGGATTGTCGGCCATCCCCGTGTGCCTTTTCAACGCCCTCGTTGCCCTGGTACTCATGGCCTGCCGTTTGCCTTATCGTGGCTGGAGCCTGTTGCTGCTTATTGCTTCGCTGCCCCTTATCAGCTATACCTGGCGTATGCCCCGTCTGCTGCCTTCGTCGCAGCCGTCTGCAGCCACCACATTGCGTATCATCTCCTGGAATGCCGACGGCTTTCAGCTCAATGCCGATACCCTGCAGGCAGCAGCCCGTTTCCTTTCGCAGCTCAATCCCGATATCATCTGCCTGCAGGAACGGCCACACACCAACCTGTTAGCGTGGGATACCATCCGGCAGGCCTTTGCCGCATATCCCTATACCGTGATTAACAGCCGCGAAGACGAAGTGCTCAACCTGGCCATACTCAGCCGCTATCCGCTCACCGAGCCCGAAGAATATTATTTTGCCGATAGTTACAACAAAGCCCAATATACCGATCTTACAATAAATCAGCAAACTATCCGTTTGTATAATGTACATCTGCAAACTACCGGTTTGAGCGATGCAAACACCAATCCGTTGCCGGCTGTTATCTTTAATGCCCGGTTACGTGCAGAGCAGGCGCAGCAGCTTGCCGCTTCAGTAAGCAAGAGCCCTTATCCGGTCATTCTCTGTGGCGATTTCAACGATGTACCCTGGTCATATCCCTACCGGCATCTTTCGGCAAACCTTACCGATGCCTTTCTTCAAAGCGGTTCCGGTTGGGGAGCCACGTGGCAGCGCTTTGGCGATTTGTTTCGGATCGATTATCTTTTATGTTCAAAAAATATACAGACTCATCACTATCAATTGTTTGCGAATGATTGGAGCGATCATAAAATACAATTTGCAGAACTAATAAATTCTCATATTTAATAATGTTATTTAATTTACTGGCCTTCCTTGTTTTTCTGCCGTTGGTCTTTATCGTCTATTGGTCATTTACATCAAAACTCAAATTGCAAAATCTATGTATTGTTGCAAT
>CAMTPG010000070.1 GCA_947074335.1 uncultured Parabacteroides sp. | reverse complement strand
CGGCCGGTGATCGCCAGATGAAGAAATCGCCATATTTATCCGACAGGAAATTGGTATTAAATCCGTAATTCATCAGATTGGCCGATTGCAAAGGCTGATGATAAGTAAGATTGCCGCCAATACGATATCGCCGGTTGTATGCATGTTTGCGATAACCTTCGTCGTTGAACAGATTCAGACCGGCCGAAATATCAAAATTACCGGCCCGGCGTGCATGCGAGAAATCCACTCCTTCGAAAACAGGATTCTTTACCTTATTCAGTGCCGTACGGCGGGTAAGCGGCGTTACATCGTAGCCGTTTTTCCAGTACGGATCCTGATTATAATCCCAGCTTTCCGGATCATTATATATGCCCGCATATGCCCGCGCCGTAGTGACGGGTTTCAGATTCGGACGTTTGGTACGGATATTAATCACACCGTTTAATGCCGACGATCCATATAAAACCGACGAAGCACCTTTCATCACCTCAACCTGTTCGATATTTTCGAGCGGTACCACATTCCAGTTGATAATTCCGTTGCCTGATGTGAGCACACTCATGCCATCCACCAAAACCACACTTCGCGAACCAACCCCGTAAGTCCAGCCATTTCCGCCGCGGATAGAAGGTTGTTTATCATTAATATCGACACCCGGTAATTTATTCAGACTTTCACTCAGATCGGTAGGGGCCTGTCGCGAAATATCTGAAGCTTTTAATACATCCATCGATACGGTGATGTTGCTCAGTTTTTGCTCGAAACGTCCGGCACTTACCACTACATTATCCAGCAGATTTGTTTGTGGATTGAGATATACATCTTTTATTTTCTCCACATTTTTTCGGATCAGTATCGGTACAGTTTCATTTTCGTAACCGATATAACTGAATATTAAATTGCTGCTTCCTTCAGGCAGCTGAATCCGGTAAGCTCCGTCTGCATCAGAGATTGTACCATCAGTTTCACCATTCAGTTGTTTATAAATAATGTTAACTCCTATCAAGGGTTCGTGTGTTTCAGCATCGTAAACAAATCCTTTAACCGATTGACTAAATGTAGTTAGTGCGCATAGCTGAGTAAAGGTTAGTAGATAAAATAATTTTCTAATACTCATGATTATATACATATTTTTATTATATTGCAAAATTCTGTGTAATCATTCGAATATACAAACGCTAAATTTGGGAATATATATTCTTTTTTTTAGATTTTTGTTTATCTTTAATTTTATTTCTTAATTTTGTATATAAAATAAAGTATATGATGGCGATAGATGGATCTTTACCCAAATTTGACATCCCTAAAGATTTTATAGTAGGTGATAATATTTCGGGAGAAATATTAAATCTTTACGGATTGTTTCCCTGCAAAATTAAAGCGGGTGTTTTTGCTTTTTGTCAACGCGGAACCATTCGTGCAACCGTTAATCTGAATGAATATACCATCCATGCAAACGATTTTGTAACACTGCTCCCCAATTCATTCATTCAGATTCATGAAGTATCAGAAGATGCACAGGTTTCGTTCGCAGCCTTTTCATCACAATTCCTGGAAAATATAAATTATATTAAAATTATTTCCAATCTGTTGATGACGATCATTGAGAATCCGACCATTTCACTAAGTGAAAAAACAGCCTCGGTTTATAAAGATTTCTTTGCCCTGCTGGTAAAGGCCGAAGCTGATCCGGATACATCACTCGATACAAGTCTGCCGGCAGTACTGGATGTGATCATCCGCAACATCTCCAGTCAATATCAGAAATATGGCGACTGGAAAGAGCCGGCAATGACACGCGATCGTGAAATTGCCCGCGAATTTACACAACTGGTCTGGAAGCATTATGCCAAAGAACACAGTGCCTCGTTTTATGCCGAACAGCTGCGTATTACATTGCCGCACTTTTGCTATGTGATTCGTAAATCTACCGGATTAACCGCACTCGATATCATTGCCAATGTCATTATTATGGATGCCAAGGCACAGCTTAAATCCACCAATTTGCCGATTAAAGAGATTGCCAGTAATCTGGGTTACAGCAATGCTGCTTTTTTCGATAAATATTTCAAACGGTATGTAGGCATGTCGCCGATGGAATATCGTAACAGCTGATAAACGGACTGAAAATAAAAAAGGCTGCTTTACAGGCAGCCTTGAAATCATACGATTTTTATCCGATTTTGAATCCGAGTTGTGCAAGCAGTTCGGATTCTTTGTCTGATGCATTCACCACAGTGAAAGCCTTGAACTCGCGCGGATAATGATAGTGATTGCGGAAATACTCAAATCGGTTGGGCGAACGGCGCAGATCATGGTCAATCAGAGCCGGATTATAGGTGTGTAAAACCGCCAGCTGTAATCGGTTTTCATCGAAATCAGCCAGATTAATATGTGCCTGAACAGGCGGCGGCGGTGTTACTTCGCCGATCTTATCAAATTTTACGCCAAAAAAGGCAGCTATATTTTCCAGACACATACGCGTACCGTTCGCTTTCCCATCGGCCGAAAATCCGGCAATATGCGGTGTAGCCAAATCTGTTACAGCCAGTAAATCGCTGCTTATCGCAGGTTCATTCTCCCAGCAATCCAGAATCAGGCCACCTGTCTTTCCATTTTTAACGGCAGCAAGTAAAGCAGCAGTATCATGCACTGCGCCACGCGAAGCATTAATAAACCAGGGCTTTTTTTGGAGTGAATCGAAAAAAGCATCATCGGCCAGATGATAAGTGGGATGATTCCCTTCGCGGGTAAAAGGCACATGCAGTGTGATGATGTCGGCTTCGCGTGCTATCGCATCGAGCGATACAAATCCGGCATTGCCCTCCTGTTCGGCACGTGGCGGGTCATTACGAAGCACCTGCATGCCCCAGCTTTTGCAAACGGCTTCTACGGCACTTCCCACATGTCCCACGCCCACAATACCAATTGTTTTTCCCTGCAAAGTGGTTTGTTTACGCATGGCCAGTGTAATCAGACTGCACAAAATATACTGGGCTACGGCTCCTGCATTACAACCGGGTGCATTTTTCCAGACAATGCCGGCTTCGTCGCAATACCGGGTATCGATATGATCGAAACCGATCGTAGCACTTGTAATTAACTTCACCCGGCTGCCTTCGAGCAGCTCGCGTGTACATTTATCTATACTGCGTACAAGCAAAGCATCGGCATCGTGAATGGCTTCGGGTGTAAAAGCAGCTGCTTCGAGATAAGTAACATCCATTACGGGCTCGGCAATTCCTTTCAGGTAAGGAACGGTAGAATCGGCAATCAGTTTCATACGCTATTGCATTTAGTTCGGAAGCAAAGATAAAAAGAAGCCGGCAGTAACAGTTGCTTTGTGCTGTTAAAAACAGGATGCCGAATCCTTAATTAATGCATCACAATGCAGTAGCCGCCGCATGGCGATATACTGTAAACTCATTGTACAATGAGTTGCCGGCTTGTTGTACAACAAACAGGGCTTATGTTGTACAACAAACGAAAGATACATTGTACAACAAGTTTTCAGTGCTTCCCAATGCAGCGATTACCAGATCGTTATGCAAGAGATACGCCACTTAGTCGGAAAGAGCGGCTTTTCAATACCTGATATAAGGGATTCAATTACCCAAAAGCAGGTATTTATATCCGGTTTCAGCTTACTGATACCTACAAATGGTTAGAATCCGGCTTTATGATCTTTTAAAATACCTGAAAAGAGTGATTTCACAGTTTTTAAAATTGAACGAATTTTGCAGTGCAAATAAAAATTACAGACAGATTGAAGTTAAACCAATGAAATTTAAACTCGTAAACGTTTTAAAATTTACTCAAAAAAGAAGCACAAATCATCTTCGGCAATTTTGTCTTTTCGGCCTGTTATTGCTCTGCACACAGCTGATGTATGCGGATGAGCGTGGCGGAAAACTTTTTGGCAAAGTGATTTCTACCGAAAAAGAGAATATCGAATTTGCCACCGTGCATCTGAAAGGTACTACACACGGCACCGTGACTAACGAAGAGGGAATATACGAACTCAAAGCACCGGCCGGAAAATATACACTTGTAGTTTCTATCCTGGGTTACAATACAGTAGAAAAGGAAATTTACCTCAAAGCAGGCGAACGACAGAAGGAAAATCTGATCATTGCGCCACAATCCGAAGCGATCGAAGAGGTAGTAGTAACCGCCAGCGGTGTAAGTCGTCTGAATCGTTCGGCCTACAATGCCATCGCCATCGATACCAAATCACTGCAACATTCCACCAGCAATCTGAGCGAAGCGCTGGCACAGGCACCGGGTATGAAAATCCGCGAGTCGGGCGGCGTAGGATCGGATATGCAACTGATGATGGACGGTTTCAACGGTAAACACATCAAAGTATTTATCGACGGTGTACCGCAGGAGGGTGTGGGCAGTTCATTCAGCCTCAATAATATACCCGTTAATTTTGCCGAGCGTATCGAGATCTATAAAGGTGTTGTACCGGTAGGTTTCGGCACAGAT
Organism: uncultured Parabacteroides sp.; assembly: GCA_947074335.1. Taxonomy (GTDB): domain Bacteria; phylum Bacteroidota; class Bacteroidia; order Bacteroidales; family Tannerellaceae; genus Parabacteroides. Next base: position 5,463 of record CAMTPG010000070.1, on the reverse strand, counting down.
GCGATTGGTGGTGTAATTAATGTGATTACCAAAAAAAATCATAACCGCTGGTTTCTGGATGCCTCTTATTCGTATGGTTCATTCAATACGCACCGTGCCAATGTGAATTTCGGCCAGACCTTCGGCAACGGATTTACATATGAGATCAATGCATTTCAGAACTATTCCGACAATGACTACTATGTGGATACGCCGGTGAAGGATTTTGAAACCGGTGCCATCAATAAACGAAACATTGAGCGCGTTCGTCGCTTCAACGATACTTATCACAACGAAGCGGTTGTGGGAAAACTGGGTATCAAAAATAAATCGTGGGCCGATCGGTTGATGTTTGGTTTTACCTGGTCGAATATGTATAAGGAGATTCAGACCGGCGTACGTCAGGAGGTGGTTTTCGGCGAAAAACATCGTAAAGGTTATTCGCTGATGCCCTCGCTCGAATACGGCAAACGCGATCTGCTGGTGAAAGGACTCGACCTGTCGCTGACTCTGAATTACAATAAAAATATCACACAGAATGTGGATACCTCTTCGCTCGAATACAACTGGCGCGGCGAAAGCCGTCCGTTGCGTCTGCCCGGCGAACAGTCGTATCAGCACATCGAATCCAACAACAACAACTGGAACGGAACCGTTACAGCCACTTACCGTCTCGGACAGCATCAGAGCTTTACTTTCAACCATGTGATGAACTCGTTTCATCGTACCAACCGCTCACTGCTTACCGATGCCGGATCGCAGGCTAATGAGTTTGCCAAAGAGACCCGCAAAAATATCAGCGGACTTTCGTACCGCATCATGCCCAATGAGCGTTGGAATGCGTCGGTATTCGGGAAATATTACAATCAGTATATCGCCGGACCGATGGCTACCTCAACAACACTCGATGAATATGTGCGTACTTCCAAATCGGTAGATGCTTTCGGCTATGGCGCCGCCGGAACCTATTTTATTATGAACGGTCTGCAGGCCAAACTTTCGTACGAGAAAGCCTATCGTCTGCCTACCAACGATGAGATGTTTGGCGATGAGGATCTGGAAAGCGGTGATATCGGCCTGAAACCCGAAAACAGCGATAACATCAACCTGAGTCTGAGTCTGACACGCAATTTCGGCAAAAATGCCATCTACCTGGAATCGGGTTTTGTGTATCGCAATACGCACGATTATATCCAGCGTAACATTACCGATCTGAGCGGCGGCAAATATGGCGCTACTTACATCAATCACGGCAAAGTAAAAACACTGGGATGCAACATCTCGGCACATTATAATTATTCGCACTGGTTGAGCATCGGCGGTAACTTTACCCTGATGAACATCCGCGATAATGTAAAAACAACGACGGGAAGCAGTCAGGAGAGTCTTACTTACAAGGCGCGCATCCCGAATATTCCGTATCAGTTTGCCAACTCGTTTGTCTCTTTCTTCTGGAACAATCTGGGGCAGAAAGGCAACCGGCTGACACTTACTTACGATAATAATTATATGCACAACTTCCCGCTATACTCTGAAGCACTGGGCAGCGAATCCAGTTTTGTTGTGCCTACGCAGTTCTCGCATAATCTGACTGCTTCGTACGGAATACAAAATAATAAATATATGCTCTCGTTCGAGTGTCAGAATTTTACCAACGAGAAACTGTATGATAATTTCAGTCTGCAAAAAGCCGGCAGAGCCTTCTATGGCAAAGTAAGAGTTTACTTCGGCAGTGGTATGTAAATAAAATATAAACAGTATAAATTACAGAAAGATGAAAAAGAATTTTTTACACGTAGGTCTTGCAGGTTTATTCCTGCTGGGTGTTTCAACAGCTTGCGACAATGACTCGGTAAACGGTGATATCTCCGGAGACAGCAACACGGATTTGCCTGCCGAAACATCGTATGTGGTAGCCGCAACCGTGGGCGAAGCAAACTATTTGTTGAAAAGTGAATTGTTGAACGACGGAACTGTTTCTGCCCGCAACAACGGCTTAACAACCGAGCTGGGTACTACCTGGGTTTTCTACAAAGATCAATATCTTTATCGTTTGGTGTACAACCAGGGAAATGCAGGTCTTTCTTCTTCTTACATCATGAATGCTTCCGGCAAAGTGGAAGAGCGTGATAATACTTACGAAATCAGACGTTTTACCTCAAATGGTATTTACGATAATTACATCATCACGGCTTCGACCGGCGATTTAGGTGCGGCATATGCCGACGAAAACGGCTATCTGCCTAAAGGTTTCCAGTTCTCGTATCTGGATGTGGAAAACGAAACATTCCGCACAAACAGTGAAACGATTTTGTCTGAAAACTTCCTGGGTAATGGCGAATATGTTACTCTGGCCGGTTATGTACAGCGTAACAGCAAAATCTTTACCGCGCCGATCCCGATGGGATTGAGCCAATATGGTGTGAAAGCCAACAACGGCGAATTTGTGGTGTATCCCGAACTGGTAAAAACCGAATCGGGTGGTAGCGCAAGTAGTGCTTATGTAGAAGGCGAATTGCAGTGGACACAGCACCCGAACGAAGCCTGGATTGCCATCTTCGATAACATCAATTTCCAGAATCCGAAACTGATCAAAACAGACAAGATCAGCTATGCCTGCGGTCGTTACCGCTCGCAGTATTATCAGACAATCTGGCCGGCCGATAACGGCGATATCTATGTGTTTTCACCCAGTTATGCCAAAACAATGACAGCTGCCGTACAGCAGACTACTTTACCCGCCGGTGTGGTACGTATTAAATCGGGTACCGAAGATTTCGACTCAGATTATTATTGCAACCTTGAAGCACAGACAGGCGGCAAATCATTCCTGCGCTGCTGGCACATTACCGATGATTACTTCCTGATGCTGATGTACGACAGACCACTTACAGCAACAGATTTCGTGGCAACCGAACTGGCTGTATTTAAAGGCTCAGATCAAAAATTAACCTATGTATCGGGTGTTCCCTCGTCGGATGTATTGTCCGGTTTTGGTAATGCACCGCATGCTCAAAATGGTAAGATATATATGGCAGTAACTACAACAGACGGTAACCAGCCGGCGATTTACGAAATTGATCCCGTAATGGCAACAGCCACCAAAGGATTGGTAGTAGAATCAGAAGCTGTAACTGCTGTAGGTAAACTGACCGCTCAGAAATAATTCGAGACGCTTCAATGGTTCGGATTTTTATTTGCATGATGATCCTCCTGCTCCCGCAATTCCTGCGGAGCCAGGAGGATCTTTCTATCGGAACGGCTCATACTTTTTATTCGGCGGTGCTGGATGAAGAGCGTACATTTCTGGTTGCCCTGCCTGCCGGCTACGATGAAAACAGCGATCAGCATTATCCGGTGCTTTATCTGGCCGACGGCGAGAACTATTTTCATCTGTTGTATGGCATTCAACATATGTTCAGTCGCGGACGCATGCAATACCGAACCGATTTTATCCTTGTCGGCATTATCAATACCGACCGTACACGCGATCTGACGCCGACAGCTTCGACAACAGGGCGCGACGGAAATCCCGGTTTTTATCCCGAATCGGTGGGAGGCGGAGCTGACCGGTTTGCTGCTTTTTTGCAAACCGAACTTTTTCCGGAGATTGATCGACAGTTTCGTACCAATGGCGAACGACTGATTGTGGGTCATTCGCTGGCCGGTTTGTTTGTTCTGCATACGTTTCTGAATCATCCCGGATTGTTTACGGCTTATCTGGCTATTGATCCCAGTTTTTGGTGGGATAACGGGAAATTGGTAGAGGAGGCTGCAAGCAGGATGGATTATGAAGCACAAAAAACATTACCTTTATATATCGGTGTAGCGGCTAAAGAGATAAAGTCGCGCACAACTATACAGGGAGAGAAGGCAGCTATTTTTTTGAACAAAATACTGCCCGATACCGGTTTATTATATTATAACACTCATTTTTTTCCGAACGAAAGTCATGGAACAGTTTACATTCCCGGATTGCTGGACGGATTAAAACTATTATACGGAAATGAAAAAGATATTTAAAAAAATCCATTTGTGGATTTCACTGCCCTTTGGTATTATTATTGCCATTATTTGTATCAGTGGCTCCATACTGGTATTTGAGAAGGAGTTGCTGGAAATGGTTTATCCTTCCCGCTATTTTGTAAAAGAGGTAAAAGGCGAGCCGCTTCCGGTAGGCAAACTGATGAAAGCCGCGCGACAGCAAATTCCGGAAACGGCTGAGATTGCCGGCATTCAGATCACAAAAGATCCGAAGCGTACTTATCAGGTAAATCTGCCCGGACGCAGTGTTTGCTATTTCATCGATCCGTATACGGCCGAGATTACGGCGTTTCAGGACGGACGAGATCCTTTTTTCCTGACAACCATGCGACTGCATCGCTGGCTTTTGGGCGAATATAAACGCGACGGCAGCTTTTCGCTCGGAAAAACGGTAGTGGGCATCTCTACGATTTTTATGGTGTTTATTCTGATCAGTGGTATTGTAATCTGGTTTCCGAAAACACGGAAAGGTTTAAAACCCCGTTTGAAAATAGTAGGTAATAAAGGAGCTTTGCGTTTCTTTCACGATTTGCATGTAGCCGGAGGTATTTATACGGTTTTGGTTTTGCTGGTATTAGCATTAACAGGTTTAACCTGGTCGTTTGGTTGGTATCGTAATGCTTTCTATAAAGTATTTGGCGTGGAGACAACCATGCAGGCGCCTGCACCAAATCAGGGTGGAGCGCCACAGCAGGGCAATCTGCAGGCACGTCAGGAAGGTCGTCCGGAAACAGGAAGCAACCGTGAGCCGGGTGCTGAAAGGAAACCGGGTGAAGGCTTTCCGCAAGGCAATCGTCCTGGCGAAGGCGGTGAAAACAGAGCCGGTCGTGGCGAAGATAATTCGTCAAAAACACCGAATGCCATTCAGTGGAATAAGGCACTGGCTGCTGTAGAATCACTTTATCCCGATTATAAAACCATAACGCTGCAGGCAGGAACAGCTTCAGTGTCGACAAGCAATTATGGAAACAGCCGTGGCAGTGATCGTGTAACATTCGATCCGCAGACAGGAGAGATCAAAGCGGTTCAATTGTATAAGGAACAACCCAAATCCGGAAAGATTCGCGGTTGGATCTATTCGGTGCATGTAGGCTCGTGGGGCGGAATGGTTACACGTATCATCACCTGTCTCTCTTCGTTGCTGGGTGGCGTTTTTGCATTGACCGGATATTGGTTCTGGTGGCGTAAACGTCAGAATAAAAAGGGACGGGCGAATAATCCGGCGTAGTAATCGGGCTTATTATTTCATACATAAAAGAACTCCCGGTTAAAGTATTTCGACTTTAACCGGGAGTTCTTTTTGAGATGACAATTCATCAGCTCTGTCATTGAATATCCGTCACCGGAGTTGAGCTGTATTTTATTTATTCATCGCCTTTTTCACCGCCTCTTTCATCTCTTCACCACGCAAATCGCGGGCTACGATTGTGCCGTCGGGAG
>CAMTPG010000069.1 GCA_947074335.1 uncultured Parabacteroides sp. | reverse complement strand
TTTGGGAAACAGGTGATAATCGCCGGATTGATGAGTTTCCGGCCGACGATGATACACTTTATGTGCTATCAGAAACACCCTTTCGCGGTTTTCAGTCGTTCTGGCATTGTGCAGGTACGGTTATTCCTGTCTTTTCGCTGCGTTCTGAAGAAAGTTGTGGTGTAGGCGATCTGAAAGATTTGCGCAAAATGGTTGACTGGGCTGCGCTTACTCAGCAGCGTATCATTCAGGTTCTGCCTATGAATGATACAACGGCATCGTATACCTGGACCGATTCGTATCCATATAGTGCAATCTCTATTTATGCACTTCATCCGGTTTATATTTCGTTATCTGATCTGGGACAATTGAAAGACAGGAAGATACAGCAGGATTATGCAGATAAACAACGCATTTTAAATCAACAGGAAACGCTCGATTATGAAGCAGTGATGCGGCATAAAATGAATTATTGCCGGAGTTATTTTGCCGAATCCGGTCAGATCCTGTTGCAATCCGAAGCGTTTATTGATTTTTTTAAAACGAATGAATCCTGGCTGAAGCCCTATGCGGCTTTCTCCTATCTGCGTGATTTTTATCAGACGGCTGATTTTACATGCTGGAAATCATTTGCAGTTTTTGATCCGGCAAAAGTAAACCGGCTTTGTACTCCCTCTGATCCGGCTTACGATCAAATCAGTTTTTATTATTTTCTACAATTTATATTGCATACGCAGTTCAAGGCGGTTTCCGATTATGCGCATGCCAAAAACGTGGTGCTGAAAGGCGATTTACCGATTGGTATCAGCCGTCACAGTGTAGAAGCATGGACAGAACCCGGATATTTCCGGATGAATATGCAGGCCGGAGCTCCGCCGGATGATTTTTCGGCAAACGGACAAAATTGGCTTTTTCCGACTTACAACTGGAAGGAGATGGAAAAGAATAATTTCGTCTGGTGGAAAAACAGGTTTAAAAAACTGGAAGATTATTTCGACTGTTTCCGCATTGATCATATTTTGGGCTTTTTCCGTATATGGGAAATTCCTGAGACTTATGTTCAGGGTCTTTGCGGTCATTTTAATCCGGCTCTTCCCTTATCTAAAGCCGAAATCGAACAATTCGGATTTCCTTTTGATGCCGAGTTAATGACTACTCCTTTTATTCACCGACACTATCTGCATGAATTGTTTGGCGAATTGAGCGGCTTGGCAACCGACACGTATCTGGTACAGGTTTCTTCCGAACATTTCCGGCTTAAATCGTTTTGCGATACGCAACAGAAAATAGCAGCTGTTTTTAAAGAGATGACAGATCCGATGTCGCTTCAACTTAAATCGGCGCTTTTCCACATCGCCAACGAAGTGCTTTTTCTGAAAGATCCATATCAGAAAGATGCCTTTCATCCGCGAATTTCCGCCGGTCAGTCGTATCGTTATCGCGAACTTCCGGCAGAAAGTAGACAGGCTTTTGATAAAATGTACTGGCATTTCTTCTATCACCGGCATAATGAATTCTGGAAAGAAGAGGCATTGAAAAAACTTATACCGCTAATCAATGGTACACAAATGCTGGTTTGCGGTGAAGATCTGGGCATGATACCCGATTCTGTGCCCGAAGTAATGCATGCATTGCAAATTCTGAGTCTGGAAATTGAGCGTATGCCCAAATTGCCTCATGTAGAATTTACTGATTTAATGCATCTGCCTTATCTGTCGGTTTGTACAACATCGACACATGATATGTCGCCGTTACGCAGTTGGTGGAAAGAGGATCGAATAAAAACACAACGGTATTATAATACAATTCTTGGACATGTAGGACAGGCTCCGGAAGATTGTTCGTCTGCCATTGCCGAAGAGATTTTACGCAATCACCTGGAGAGTCCCTCCATGCTGGTTATAATCCCGCTGCAGGACTGGCTGGCCATGGATGACCGGCTGAAGAATCCGGATCCGGATGCCGAACGAATTAATATTCCGGCTCAGACAAATCATTACTGGCGGTATCGCATGCATCTCACAATAGAACAACTTATTCAGGAAACTGCATTTAATCAGAAAATAGAATCATTGATTCGTTATACCAAACGCTCCTGACTTCTATTAATTAATCAGAGAGAACATGAATCAAAAGAATCTGATCTGATGACATGGGTTTTTGAAATGAAGTCAACGAAAATTGAATTGATAAAAACAAAAAAAGACTGTCACGTATAAAGACAGTCTTTTTTATTTATTCAAACAGAATGAATAATTTATTTTTTTGCAGCGGGAGCTTCAGTCTGATTTGCCATTTTGCAGGAACCGTTAAATTTCGCATTGGGTTCGATTTCTAAAGTTTGTGTAAGAATATCGCCTTTAATCATGGATGTAGATTTCAAAATCAGCTTTTCTTTTACCTGTACCGAGCCGTCAACTTCACCTAATATTTCTGCATTTGTAGCAACAATATTTCCGGTAACAAGTCCTTTAGGACCAATTACAATTTTTCCTTTACATTCGATATTACCTTCAATTTTCCCATCAATACGAAAATCGATTTCTGTGAAAATATCGCCTTTTACAGTTGTGCCGGTAGCCAGCGTATTATGCAGGCTGTTATTCGGACTTTCCTCTTTTTGTCTGAGTCCCATTCGAAGTGATTTATAGATTAGTGATGCAAATATAAAACTATTTTTTTGCATAATCTATCGAATCAGTTCTCTCTTATCTCAAATTTATAGTACTTTTGAAATGCAATCAAGCATGAATAAACGACTTATAAATTATGCAAACAAAAATAAAACTCAGTGGCATGAAATTTTATGCTTATCATGGTGTCATGCCACAAGAGCGTAAAGTGGGCAATCATTTTCAGGTTGATCTCACTGTTACAGCGCCATTACAAAAAGCTGTATTAAGCGATGATTTAACCGATACATTGAATTATGCTGCCCTATATGCCGTTGTTGCCGAAGAGATGAGTAAACCTTCGCTTTTGATTGAACATGTGGCCGGGCGCATATTAAAAGCGCTGAAACATCAATTTCCCGGCATTGAAGCGATCGATTTAGAGCTCGCAAAATTGAATCCGCCTTTTGGAGGCGATTTAATTAGCGCTTCCGTGTTGTTAAGTGAATCTTATAATTAGTATTATTTAATACTTATCTATATCTTTGCGAAAAATTAGCACAAATAGTTAAAATTCAGCATGGCATTTACTAATAACGTTATGATTGTACGCCACGGATTGTTGGCGAAATTAGTGAAACTTTGGAACGAAAACCGATTAGTAGAATCAATAGACCGTTTGCCTATTGAACTGAGTCCCAGAAAATCAAAAGTAATCGGTCGTTGTTGCGTGCATAAAGAGCGCGCTGTATGGAAATATAAAACCTTACCTTTGTTAGGCTTCGATATGCAGGACGAGACAGATGAGCTTACGCCTTTATCTGTATATGCCTCCGAAGCACTTGCCCGCGATGGCAAAATTAAGGATAATCTGATGTGTGTTATCGACGAAGCCTGTTCATCCTGTGTTCAGGTGAACTACGAAATTACCAATCTGTGTCGGGGATGTGTGGCTCGTAGCTGTTATATGAACTGTCCGAAAGATGCCATTCGTTTCAATAAAAACGGACAGGCTGTAATTCAGCATGATTTGTGTATCAGTTGTGGTAAATGTCATCAGAATTGCCCGTATCATGCCATAGTTTATGTGCCGATTCCATGCGAAGAGGTTTGTCCCGTAAAAGCAATCAGCAAAGATGAATACGGTGTGGAGCATATTGACGAATCCAAATGTATTTATTGCGGAAAATGTATTAATGCCTGTCCGTTTGGTGCGATCTTCGAGATTTCGCAGGTGTTTGATATTTTAGAAGGTATGCGCAACGGTAAAAAGATGATCGCTATCGTTGCTCCCTCAATATTGGCTCAATTTAAAGCTCCTGTCGATAAAGTATACGGTGCAATCAAATCGCTTGGTTTTTACGATGTGGTTGAAGTAGCTCAGGGAGCTATGGAAACAACAAAACATGAAGCGGCCGAATTGAAAGAGAAGCTTGCCGAAGGTCAGCCGTTTATGACTACCAGCTGTTGTCCGTCGTATATCCAGCTGGCAGAAAAACATATTCCGACTTTAAAACCCTATATTTCTACAACCGGATCGCCTATGTATTATACCGCGCGACTGGTGAAAGAGCAGCATCCCGATGCACAAATTGTTTTCGTTGGTCCGTGTGTGGCCAAACGTAAAGAGGTAAAACTGGATCCGATGGTAGATTATACGCTGACTTTCGAAGAGATTGGCTCTATCCTTGAAGGTCTTGATATCCAGGTACAAGAAGCACAACCTTTCTCAATTCTGTATAATTCGGTGCGCGAAGCACACGGGTTTGCACAGGCCGGTGGTGTAATTAATGCCGTTAAAACCTATCTGAAAGATGAATTGGATGATAAATTCAACGCAATCCAGCTGGCCAATCTGACCAAGAAAAATGTCGCCCTGTTACGTGCTTATGCCAAGACCGGCAAAGCGCCTGCCCAGTTTATAGAGGTAATGGCCTGCGAAGGAGGTTGTGTAACAGGTCCGTGTATCCACGGCGATAAAGTATCCGGACAGAAGCAGTTTGTAAATGAACTTACTAAATACTAAACATAAATAATGAAAAAGACTTTTTTATTTATTGCGCTGGCATCCATCGGTCTGTTTACAGCCTGTGGTCCGCGCGAAATTCCTGCTACAGGCGATGTGGATGTACAGGTTTTTAATCAAACGCCCGTATGTTTTAATCCGGAAGTTTATCCCGGATCTTATAATGCTCCGGGAGCAGACAGCATTTATCATCTGGTAAACGGTCGTATTATTCTGAAAAAGATTACGCTGCCCGATTATAAACGAAATGTTGATGTAAAATTACGTGTTACGGTAGCTTCAAACGGAGATCGCTGGGATAAATCCGGCTCTTGTTTTATTCTGCCGAATCAGTCGGGAATTAATCTGTTGACAATAGCTAAAGCTGAAAACCAGTTTCCCGCCATCGATAGTACATTGCTTGAAAATATGATCGGAATAGTTCCGGGCGATGATTATCTGCCAACCGTAGAATTGATGCGTTTTATGACGCCGTTTGGTGTAGGTCATTACAGCTCTGATGATGACAGTTTATCACATCGTCGTAAACCGGTATACATTGATCATTGGGAAGATTGTGTGAAATGGGAGCAGGATATCACCGATTTATATTCTTTATTTGAAGATGGAGCCTATGTGGGCATTTTTATCGACACCTGGACAACCGAAGGTTATGTTGCCAGCATGGAAATAGAAGTAGAAGAATCTAAAAATGCATATGATCCGCTGACGAAACAACATGTGCAACCTTTAATAAACACCGTATATTATGTAGGTCAGCCTTATCCGGATATCTTTGCCCGTAAAGATGTAAATGTAGAATTTGATATTCCCGAAAATGCATCCAATGTTCGATTGAAATATATTGTAACCGGTCATGGCGGTCACAGTCGCGGAGATGAATTTGTGAAAAAGCAAAACATTGTATCGGTAGACGGAAATGTGGTTCTTGATTTTATTCCCTGGCGTGCCGATTGTGCCTCGTTTCGCCGTTTCAATCCTTCAACCGGTGTTTGGCTGCGTAAACGTTTAGCCTCTTACATCAGTCCGAAAGGTTATGCCGAAAAAGAGGTGGAAGAACCCATTGCCTCTTCCGATTTATCGCGCTCAAACTGGTGTCCGGGTTCGGATGTGATGCCCGAAGAGGTTGAACTGACAGATCTTAAACCGGGTAAACATACACTGACAGTCAGCATTCCCGAAGCTCAGGAAATGGTAGGTAATGAAATGAATCACTGGCTGGTTTCTGCTTATCTGGTTTGGGATGAATAATCGGATACAAGTCTGAAATGAAATAGAATAATAAAAACCCGCTTTGATTTTCGAAAGAATCAAAGCGGGTTTTCTTATTTAAAATAAAAATCTGATTTACGAAGAATCAATTTCGAAACTTACAATTGATTAAATTTCTTTTTCCCTTTCAGATAAAAACCGGCGATCAGACTTTCTTTCCTTAATTCGGGAATATCCGTTAATACGGTTTTTTGTAAATTCTCTTTTCGTAAAGAGGCATATTCGGGTTGTAATGCCGTAAAGGCTTTCCGGGCTTCGTAAACGGCTTTTGCATTAGGCAGATGACCGCTGATCAGAAATTTGAAAGCCGCCAGATAATCCAGCCAGAAGCGTATACGCAGCACCGGTTTCAAATCGGCTTCGGGCAGATTCTTGTAAAGCATCAACAGGTTATTTCGGAAGTTTAGGAATGTTTTGCGCGGGCTTTCAACATTTAGTGTGGCACCGCCCACATGATAAACGACTGATTGCGGCGTACAAACCAGTTTGTATCCGCGCGAGCGTAAGCGCCAGCAAAGATCAATCTCCTCCTGATGGGCAAAGAATCCGGCATCCAGTCCGCCCTCTTTTTTATACACATCCGTGCGCATAAACAAACAGGCACCTGTAGCCCAGAGTAATTCGGCTTCCGTATCATATTGGCCCTGATCGGCCTCTGTAACATGCAAAATACGTCCGCGGCAATAGGGATAACCATATTTATCCATAAACCCGCCGGCGGCTCCGGCATATTCAAAAAACGCTTTATTGCGTTGTGCCAGGATTTTGGGTTGTGCACCGGCAATGGCTGCATCCCGATCGAGTGCGGCAAGCGGAGCGTCGAGCCAGCCCGGCGTAACTTCCACATCGCTATTCAATAAAACCGTGTATTCGTGGTCGATCTGCTTCAGCGCCTGATTGTAACCTTCGGCAAAACCATAATTCTGATCCAGTTCAATGAGTCCCACAGTCGGGAAATTGGTTTTCAGCCAACTTACAGAATCATCCGTAGAACCGTTATCGGCCACAATAACATCCGCAATCTCGGCCGGCGAATGCTCAATTACACCCGGCAGAAATTCCTCCATCAATGCCTTTCCGTTCCAGTTCAGAATTACTACGGCCACTTTTTTCAGGCCTGATCTCTTTTGTATTTCCATCGTTTGTGAGTCCATAAGTAGTTTGCCGGATCACGCAGAATACATTTCTCCATCAATCGGGCATATTGTTCGGTTATTTCGTTTTCGGACATATCGTTGGGGTTTTCGGCAATCATTTTCAGATCGAGCGTATAATATCCGCGCTTCACCTGTTTGGTATCCAGGAAGATAACCGGCAGATTTAATTTTCGGGCAATGCGCTCAGGACCATTAATAATGGCCGAATCCTGATTTAGAAATTCGGTCCAGTAATGCAAATTGGCTTTTCCGGGTGTCTGATCGGCAATGAAGATAACAGTTGAACGGGTTTTATCCTGTTTCAGCCGGATTACACTACGCATAGAATCGTGTTTCGGAATGCCATACGAATTAAAACGGGTGCGTAAATATTCGAACAGCCGATCAACAGCTTTGTTTTTAAGCGGTCGATATATCTGATAAATCCGGCAATCGTTCAGAAAATAAGAGGCCGATGTAAACCATTCCCAGTTGCCGTAATGTCCCATTAGCATGATACAGCATGTATGTCCTTTATCCAGCAAACGGTCTACCACTTCCGGATTATTCACCCGCGCACGCAACATGATTTCATCCAGAGATATATGAGCCAGTTTAATGGTCTCCATCACATAATCGGCAAAATGGTGATAAAAACGTTTTTCGAGTCGCCGGAGTTCAATATCCGATTTATCCGGAAAAGCATTGGCAAGGTTTGTTCGCACCACTTTTACCCGGTAACGAATCACCCGATAAACCAGAAAATACAGTATATCCGCAAAAACATAGAGTATGCGCATCGGCAGCAGAGCATGAACTTTTACCCAGCTGAAAAGAATGGCATATAATATAGTACTCCCCATAAATAATCAAAACTTAATCCGTTAATTCGGCAATAAGTGCACTCTTATCTTCATTCCATCCGCCCAGTTTAACCCGGCAGGTTTCATTCACCAGTTCATTTTGAAACGGGAATTCCACTTTGATATAATTTTCGGTAAATCCATGCATCAGTCCGCCTTTTGAAGTATGTTCAAATAAAACACGGGCTTCACGGCCGATATGTGCTTCGTAAAACTGTTGCCATTTGTGTTCGGAAAGATCCAGCAGTTGCTGACTGCGCTGATGCTTGGTTTTCGGATCGACCGTATAATCAATTTTCAGCGCCTGTGTGCCGGGACGTTCCGAATAGCTGAATACATGCAGCTGACTGATATCCAGGCTTTCAATGAATTGGCGGGCATCATCAAAAAACGCATCGGTTTCGCCGCGCGTACCCACAATCACATCCACACCGATAAATGCATGCGGAATGATGGATTTAATCTTCTCTATCTTATGACGGAACAACGCTGTATCGTATTTACGGCGCATCAGCTTCAGCACATCGTCACTGCCGCTCTGCAACGGAATATGAAAATGAGGCGCAAAACGCTTACTGCCGGCCACAAATTCGATCGCTTCGTCGGTAATCAGATTGGGTTCGATGCTGGAGATGCGATAACGATCGATGCCTTCCACTTCGTCGAGTGCGCGGATCAGATCCAGAAAGGTCTCGCCTGTTGTTTTGCCGAAATCACCGATGTTAACGCCGGTCAGCACAATCTCTTTGCCGCCTTTTGCTGCCACCTCTTCCGCCTGTTTCACCAGGCTGGCGATGGTACCGTTGCGACTGCGACCGCGGGCAAACGGAATGGTGCAATACGAACAGAAATAATCACAGCCATCCTGAACCTTCAGAAAATGTCGGGTACGATCATCCGAAGAGCAGGAGGGAGAAAATGTACGTATATCTTTTGTTTCGGAGGCAATTACCGTACCGCCTTCCGCTTTTTTATTCAAATTATCCAGATAATTGAGAATATCCAGTTTTTGCTCGGCTCCCAACACCAGATCTACTCCTTCAATATGCGAAACCTCTTCCGGTTTCAGCTGGGCATAACATCCTGTTACCACGATAAATGCACCCGGATGTTGTTTGCTGATGCGACGAATAGCCTGACGGCATTTTTTATCGGCCAGCTCTGTCACAGAGCAGGTATTTACCACACATATATCTGCTTTTTCGCCGGCACGGGCTTTACGTATGCCCTGTTCGGCCAGCACTTTGCCAATTGTAGAGGTTTCGGCGAAGTTGAGCTTACAACCTAACGTATAATACGCGGCTATTTTATTCTCGAAAACGCTGTTATCAATCATTGTTATTGTATTAAACCGCAAAGTTAGTTAAAATATTCGATATCGAATCTAAAGTTCTCACCGATAACTTACTGTTATGTTAATAAAGCAACAAATCTCATTGCCGATTGTTTTTCTATAAAAACAGTATATGCCCGAATCACACGAATTTATTCATTATCTGCTGATTGTGATTGGCGGAGCCATTGCCGGTTTTCTCAATGTACTGACCGGCGGCGGCGCGCTTATATCACTGCCTCTGCTGATGGGTGTGGGATTACCTTCCACCTGGGCAAATGGTACAAACCGTGTAGTGGTAATCATGCAGGATATTGCAGCACTTTTTAAATTTGCCAAAAATAAAAAAATCCCATTTCGTATTGCCCTGATTCTGGGAATTGCCACGGCACTGGGCACATTAATCGGCTCTTTCGGCGCTGTGCATCTCAACAAAAATTTTCTGAATTATGTGATATTCTGTATCATTATACTGGTGATAATTTATGTAATATTTCAGCCCAAAAAGAAAACGCAGGATATACCCACCACCACAAAGGCCGTTTGTGCCGAAAATAAAATAAATTTCCTTACACTGCTTATCTTTTTTCTGATCAGTGCTTATGCAGGATTTATTCAGGCCGGCGCTGCTTTTTTGTGGATTGCCGCGATAAACTGGCGCTTCAAAGTAGATATGGTAACGGCCAGTGCCATCCGCCTGTTTCAAAGTCTGGTGATGGCGCCGATTT
>CAMTPG010000068.1 GCA_947074335.1 uncultured Parabacteroides sp. | reverse complement strand
GCTGTAATAACAGCACCGGCTGCCACCACCGAAATGGCCGGTTATACCGCTTTAAATGCAGCTGCCATTCCGGCCACGTTGTTGCAGCTCTTACCGGAAAGTTCTTTGCAGATCTCATTACCCGAAGCAAACGACGTAACCGAAACAGCTGTAAGCTGGAAAGGTGTGGGTAATCTGTTTGGTAAAACCATTGCGACCATCGAACTCGACACAAACAGTGCTGTTTATAAGCAACTTGAAAACAACAAACCTTTCCTGCTTTCATTCTTTAAAACAGATGATGCCGGTGATGCCTGGTTTATCATGGAATGTAACAAACAGGGCGAAACACCCGAAGGCTCGAAAGCGGCGATAGTGGGAGAAATTATTAATGTATGGATAAAATAAAAAGCATGAAAAAGAGAGTTCTATTTTTAATCGGCTTGCTTTCTGTTTCGTTATCGGCAGTTTTTGCCCAGGGAAATCAGGGTAGTGTATCGGGATGTGCACCGATGAAAAACGGGAAAGTATGTTATCAGGATGAAGTACAGGTAAAAGAGCTGGATAAATCGCGCATTTTCGATATCCTGGCCAATTGGGCGCGCGAGAACTATGGCAAAGATGTATTTAACTCGAATGTGACTTCCAATAAAACAAACGGAACAATTGCCATCAGCTCAAAAATAGAAATTCTGCTGAATGATACAGAGAAAACACTGGTTAAATATCGCCTGAATATGCATTGTACCAATTCCGGATATACGGCCGAAGTTACCAATATCTCCTATCAGTATGATCCGAAAAATGAGAAGAAATATAAAACCTATACCGCCGAAAGTGTAATTGCCAACGACGGTGCCAGCAATACCATTCCGATTATTAAGGATCCTAAATTGTTTTGCAATGCTACATTCTTTTTTGCAGAAGGATTATTTGCCGATATTATGAAGGCGATAAACGAAGCGGATTGAATAAGAGTCATTCTTTCCGTTGATAAAACAACATTATAATAAGGTAGAACAGCTGTCCTGATTTTCGGGGCAGCTGTTTTTTAGTCGGTCAGTTCAATCACACTCCAAACCGGATAATGATCCGAATAACGCACTTTATCTACTTTACACTGATGCGGATGCATATTGGGCGAACAGAAAATATTATCGATACGAAACCAGAACATATTTTCATTGTAGGTAATGCCGGGACCAAATCCCGCTACGCCAAAAGCATCGGTAAGCGGTCCCTGAATGGTGCGATGTGCATACGAAACCGGAGTATCATTGAAATCACCGCAAACCAACAGATAATCGGTTTTTACATTTTTAATCTCTTCGGCTATAATTTCGGCCTGTCGTGCACGGATGCGATAAGCCGGACCGAGTTTATGATGAATGGAACTTTTTAATTCATCGAATGTTTCGGAGTTCAGATGCTTCAGAAACGAGGTATAATGACTTTTATCCTCGGTTGTAAGCTTAAATGATTCAAGATGATTATTAATTAAAGTCAGCTTTTTCCCGTTAATATCTATTTCATGAATTGAAGAGCCGTTGAATTTACTGTCATATTTGATCTTTCGCGATTTGCGGATCGGATATTTGGAGAGTACGGCTATACCAAATTTGAGTGAACCCGACGAGCCGGTTGGAATCACGGCCAGATAAGGATACATAGGCAGTGCCTTTTTCAGTTGCGCTTCGGTTATGGTTTTATCCGATTTACCCACGGCATATTCCTGCAGGCAGACAATATCGGCATCCGATCGGGCAATATAGCTGATGATATCATTGGGATTCTCTTTGGTATGCGTTTTATAACCGAATCCCATAACATTATAGGTCAATACTTTGATCTTATTTTCGACAGGTATCTCTTTGCGTGAAATACGCATCGGAAAGGAGGCGGTGATTGCATCACGGCAGACAAAGAAAGCCAGCACAATACAGATGACAATGATCCATTTGCGCAGACAGAGCCAATACAACAGAAAACAGCAGTTAATGATAAAAAGAATCGGGAATGCCAGTCCGAGGTATGCAAAAATAATATGACGAAAAGGCGAAAACTGATCCGAAAAAGCTGAAATAACAAGCAAAATTAAAGCTGCCAGATTAATTAATCCCACAACCGAATGGAAAAAAAGTCTGATCACTTTAAATCGTTCACTCATTTTTTGCTGGCATCAAAGAGTTTTTTCTTTTCATCGGCCGACAAACTGTCGTAACCGGAACGTTTCAGTTTATCCAGGATCGCATCGATATCCGCTTCGCGACGATGTTTGCGGGCATTGTATTCGTAATCTGTCTCGGTACGTTTATAAGTTACACGCATTTTGGGTTTACGTTTGCCCAAATTCACAAACCAGTCGATAACACGATTCATCGGTGCTGTAAGATCTTTTCCTTTCTTTATGCGTGCGGCAAACCAGATTCCGAAAAGTGCTCCGCCGATATGTGCAATATGACCGCCGGCATTGCTGGATATAATCGACAGAAAATCAATGGCAAATGTAAAAAGAGCCAGATAGATCAATTTGATGCGTCCGAAGAGAAACAATTGTATCTCCAGATCTTTCCGGTAAAAGGAGACGGCAAAAACAACAGCCATCACCGAGGCCGATGCGCCCATCAGATAACTGGACCCCGAAACGGCCTGAAAGAAAGGAAACAGATTGTATGACAGCAGAAACAACAGACCGCCGGCAATGCCGCCCAGAATATAAATACCTCCTAATTGTTTTTCGTTGAAGAAGTTCAGAAACAGACCGCCAAACCAGTACAACCAGAGCATATTAAATAAAATATGCAGAAAATCATAATGGGTGAACATATAGGTAATAATAGTCCACGGCCGGTAAAGCAACAGCAACGGCGAAGAGGGCATTTGCAGATAGACCAGAAACGGCGCTCCGCCCAGATTAAACAAGGTGAGAAGAATACTGAGCAGTTTCACCAGAATAAAAATACCGGCATTGATATAAATCAGTTTGGCCAGTATATTGCCCGATTTGAATGTGCGTTTGAGGTTAATAAAAATATCTGCCATTATCTTTATCTTTCTTTTTCCAGTAATAAACCATGAAAAATCCAAAGATCATTCCGCCTAAATGGGCAAAATGAGCCACGGTATCGCCATTGTAATTGGCTACACCCATATAGAGTTCGGCTATACCATAAAATATAACGAAATATTTGGCTTTAATCGGAATCGGAATAAACATTAAATATAATGGTATATTCGGAAACAACATGGCAAATGCAAGCAGAATTCCGAATAATGAACCGGATGCACCCACAGTGATCAGATAATTAATAGAAGGATCGTGAGCTACCAGCTGCGAAACAGAGATGCCGTGACCGCCGGCAAAGGATTGCAGCGAGAAATACCATACAACAACCTGCGTAATGCCGGCTCCGATACCGGTAATCAGATAAAATGTCAAAAACCGACGCGGCCCCCATACATTTTCAAGTACACGCCCGAACATATATACACCGAACATATTAAAGAAAATATGTGCGAACGACTGGGTATCGTGCATGAACATATAGGTGATGAACTGAAAGGCATAAAAATCTTTTACACCCGGGAAATGCAGTCCGAATAATGAAGTCAGATTTAT
This sequence comes from uncultured Parabacteroides sp., assembly GCA_947074335.1. Classification (GTDB taxonomy): domain Bacteria; phylum Bacteroidota; class Bacteroidia; order Bacteroidales; family Tannerellaceae; genus Parabacteroides. The sequence continues at coordinate 6,445 of CAMTPG010000068.1, read as the reverse complement.
ACCAGCTTTTGGTAAAACCAGCGCAGCAATCCAAAAGAGAAAATTGATAATTATCAAATTCTTCGTTACAACCGGGATATTGCTAAAAAAACCCGATCCAGTTCTATTTATCATATATTTAAAAGCTATTTATTGGCAAATGTAACGATTATTTGGCACTTTCGTTAGCTATGCTGCTCAATTCGTAGTTTATGAGTAAAAAAAACACATTTATTTTTTGTGATTTATTAAATAAGAATTACATTTGACACAAACTTTAATCGACTATCATAAAATTGTTTAATTATAATTATCAAACTATCATGAACAAAACAGAATTTATTAATGCAGTTGCTGAAAAGGCAGGCTTGAGTAAAGTCGATACTAAAAAAGCAATTGATGCTTTTGTAGAAACCGTTTCAGAAGAATTAAAAGCCGGAGGCAAAGTTGCTCTTTTAGGTTTTGGCTCTTTCTCTGTTACTGAAAAATCGGCCCGCAAAGGCGTTAACCCTAAAACTAAAGAACCCATCGAAATTGCTGCCCGCAAATCAGTTAAATTTAAAGCAGGCGCAGAATTAGCAGATCAGATTAAATAAACATTTATCTTATCTATTATATATTAAAAGCGTTCTTTTGGGTAAGAACGCTTTTTTTATATCCCGAAAAAGTGTCAACCGGTTAGTTTGCAGCTTCATTCAACCGGCTGATCACTATGGTTATTTCAAAATAATCATGTACCTTTGCAGCTAAAATAATATCGACAATTATGGTTATCGAACAACAGATTACCGCCGCAATTATTGCCGGCATCAAAGAATTGTACGGCGCTGATGTAACGCCGGATCAGATACAGTTGCAAAAAACAAAAAAGGAATTTAAAGGTCATCTTACCCTGGTTGTATTTCCTTTTCTTCGCATATCAAAAAAATCGCCTGAGCTTACAGCACAGGCCATTGGCGAATATCTGCAAAAAAATGAACCGGCAATTGCCGAATTTAATGTAATAAAAGGATTTTTAAATCTGACGATCGCTTCGGCTCCGTGGATCGGGCTGTTAAATGATATTAATCATCAGGCTGACTTCGGTATTACACCGGTTACCGAACAATCACCACTGGTTATGATCGAATATTCTTCACCCAATACCAATAAACCGCTTCATCTGGGCCATGTACGCAATAATCTGCTGGGATTCAGCCTGTCTGAAATCATGAAGGCTAATGGAAACCATGTGGTAAAAACAAATATTGTAAACGACAGAGGTATTCATATTTGTAAATCCATGCTGGCATGGCAGAAATGGGGCAATGGCGTTACTCCCGAACAGGCAGGTAAAAAAGGAGATCATCTGATTGGTGATTTCTATGTTTTGTTTAGCAGTAAACTGAAAGAGGAGACAGCTGCCCTCGAAGCAAAAGGCATGACGAAAGAAGAGGCCGAAGCTGCTTCTGTGCTGATGCAGGAGGCACGCGAAATGTTGCGTAAATGGGAAGCCGGCGATGAGACGGTATATGCACTCTGGGAAATGATGAACAACTGGGTTTATGCCGGTTTTGATGAAACATACCAGAAAATGGGTGTTGATTTTGATAAAATCTATTACGAATCGAAAACCTATCTGGAAGGACGCGATACTGTACTCGACGGATTGGAAAAAGGTATTTTCTATCGTCGTGAGGACGGTTCTGTCTGGGCTGATCTGACAAATGACGGGCTGGACGAAAAATTATTGCTTCGGGCTGACGGTACCTCTGTTTATATGACACAGGATATCGGAACTGCCAAACTGCGTTTCGATGATTATCCGATCAATAAAATGATTTATGTGGTGGGTAACGAACAGAATTACCATTTCCAGGTGCTTTCTATTTTGCTGGATAAGCTGGGATTTGAATTCGGTAAAGGACTGACCCATTTCTCATACGGTATGGTTGAACTGCCCGAAGGTAAAATGAAGAGCCGCGAAGGCACAGTGGTAGATGCCGACGATTTGATGCGTGAAATGGTGGATACAGCTGCCGAAACATCACGCGAGCTGGGTAAAGCCGGCGAGATGAGTACCGAAGAGGCTGAAAATATTGCACGTATTGTAGGCATGGGCGCTTTGAAATATTTCATCCTGAAAGTGGATCCGCGTAAAAATATGACTTTTAACCCGAAGGAATCCATCGATTTTAATGGTAATACAGGTCCGTTTATTCAATATACCTACGCCCGTATCCGCTCTGTTTTGCGCAAAGCCGAAGAACAGGGTATTCAGCTACCCGAAACATTATCCACCGATATACAGTTATCTGAAAAAGAGGAGAACCTGATTCAGAATCTGGCAGATTTTGCCAATACGGTAAAAGAGGCCGGTAAAGATTACAGTCCGGCACTGATTGCAAACTACACTTACGATCTGGTGAAAGAATACAATCAGTTCTATCACGATTGCTCCATCCTGCGCGAAGAGAACGAAGGCATTAAATTATTCCGCCTTGTTCTTTCCGATAATGTGGCCAAAGTTGTAAAAACAGCCATGTCGCTGCTTGGAATCGAAGTTCCGGAGCGCATGTAAAAAATAAACACTTATGGGATCTGATACTAACACCCATAAATTCATATTGGCTCTTCAACAGAAAGAAATTACCGAAGAGCTTTTATTCTCACGATTGGCTTCTTTTGAAAAAGAGGAGGCCAATCGTGCTGTTTTACTCCGAATTGCTTCCGAGAAGGAGACACATTATGAGGCGCTTAAAGCCTATTCGGGTAAAGACTTAAAACCGGAAAAAGGCAGGATCTTCAGCTTATTCTGGCAGGCTCGCATTTTCGGGATAACTTTTACACTGAAGCGCTTGTTGCAAAAAGAAAAAGCAACGCAGGTATTGAGTCATAAGCGAATTACAGAGCCGGACATCTGTCGAATCGCAGAAGAAATTGAATCGCATGACCGTCAGCTTTTCGATCTGATCAATGAAGATCGCTTACAATATATGGGTGCCGTAGTGCTGGGGCTGAATGATGCGTTGGTAGAATTTACAGGTGCACTGGCAGGATTTACACTTGCTCTGAATGATTCTAAACTGATTGCTTTGACAGGGAGCATTACCGGTATTGCTGCGGCTTTATCCATGGCATCGTCCGAATATCTCTCTACAAAATCGGAAGAACATGGTACAAAACGGCCGGTTAAAGCCTCGGCTTATACCGGAATTGCCTATTTAATCACGGTAGCCGTGCTGGTTTCTCCCTTTATTTTTATTGACCATGTGATCTTGGCACTGTGTCTGACCTTGCTGGGTGCTTTATGTATCATTGCCATTTTCAATTACTATTATGCCGTGGCTAAAGGGGAAAACTTCAAAAAGAAATTTTTGGAAATGGCTGTATTGAGCTTCAGTGTGGCTGCCGTTAGTTTCCTGATTGGTTTTGCCCTTAAAAAGCTGACCGGAATAAACGGAGGTTGACCAGATTTTATCGCCAGCTATTTAATTTTACAAAAACTATAAACTAAAAAATGCACATGAAAAAAACAGCTTTATTTTCGGGAATTCTTTTTCTTTCACTTCTTTTCTGGACAGCTTGTCTGTCTGATAAATCAAAAGAACAAAAACACCAGGATCAAAGCGACTGGGTATTGGTTTGGGAAGATAACTTTGATCAGACAGGTTCGTTTGATACAACGGCCTGGAGTAAAATACCCCGCGGAAAATCTGACTGGAATAACTACATGACAGATTTTGATTCCTGTTTTGATATTCGCGACGGAAATATGTATTTGCGCGGCATGGTCAATTACAGCTTACCGGAAGATACGGCACGCTATCTGACCGGCGGTATTTATACCAAAGGCAAAGTGGGATTTCAGGACGGACGATTGTCGATTCGTGCCCGACTACACGCGGCAAAAGGTGCATGGCCGGCTATCTGGCTGCTTCCCGAAGGCGAAGGTTGGCCCAATGGCGGTGAAATTGATATTATGGAACGCCTGAATGGCGATTCGATTGCCTATCAGACGGTTCACTCACATTATACCTACACACTGGGCATCAAAGATAATCCGCAACAGGGAGCAACCGGTGCTATCGATCCCGATGATTTTAATGTATATTCGGTCGAAATGTATCCTGACAGTCTGGTATTCTTTATCAATGATACCCATACATTTACCTATCCGCGCATTGAAACGGCCGAAGAGGGACAGTTTCCTTTTGCCGATAAACCTTTTTACCTGCTGATTGACAACCAATTGGGAGGCAGCTGGGTCGGCGAGGTAAATCCGGAAGATTTACCGGTGGATATGATCATCGACTGGGTTAAATTCTATCAGAAAAAGAAATAAAGATCAGATTATTTCCCGTCCTGGAAGTTTAGCCGATTTTTCTGAGTCGGGAATTAAAACCTTTTGAATTAGTCAAAAGGTTTTTTTATGACATCGAACGAAGCAATTCGATCAGATTCATTGTATCTTTGTTTGATAAAATCGATTAAATACGAATACAATATGTTTGATGTTCAGACTGTCCGGAAGGATTTTCCCATTCTGGAGAAAAAAATATATAATAAACCGCTCATCTATCTGGATAACGGTGCGACAACTCAAAAACCGCGTTGTGTGGTTGAGAAAATCGAACAGGGATATTATAATGTCAATGCAAATATCCATCGTGGCGTACACCATCTGAGCCAGGTGGCTACAGAAGCACATGAGGACGCACGCCGTACGGTTCAGGAATTTTTAAATGCCGAAAAACCGCATGAAATCATTTTCACACGCGGTACGACAGAGGCTATCAATCTGGTTGCATCCAGTTTTGGCGATGCTTTTTTAGAGACCGGAGATGAAGTTATCGTTTCGGTCATGGAACATCACTCTAACATTGTGCCCTGGCAATTACTGGCAGCACGTGGAAAATCAATCACACTGAAAGTGATCCCAATGAATGAACGCGGCGAACTGGACATCGAAGCTTACAAGCAACTTTTCAGCGAACGCACAAAGCTGGTCTCGGTAATGCACGTATCGAATGTGTTGGGAACTATCAATCCCGTGAAAGAGATGATTGAAATTGCTCACAGTTATAATGTTCCTTTTTTGGTTGACGGAGCCCAGGCTGTACCACATATGCAGGTGGATGTACAGGATCTGGATGCCGATTTCTATGTATTCTCCGGTCATAAAATATACGGCCCTACCGGTATGGGCGTGCTGTACGGTAAAGAATCGTGGCTCGAAAAAATCCCGCCTTATCAGGGCGGCGGCGAAATGATTGCCTCGGTTTCGTTCGAGAAAACCGTATTCAATGATTTACCTTTTAAATTTGAAGCGGGAACACCCGATTATATCGGAAGCACGGCTTTAGCTGAAGCTTTGCGCTATGTAAACAAACTGGGTATCCAAACTATTGCAGCATACGAAGATGAACTGCTGAAATATGCAACCGAACGCTTAAAAACAATTGAAGGAATGCGTATATTTGGTGAAGCTGCACATAAAGGTGCTGTCATTTCATTTCTGGTTGGTAATATCCATCATTATGATATGGGCATGTTACTGGATCGCTTAGGCATTGCTGTTCGCACCGGACATCATTGCGCACAACCGTTAATGCACGATTTAGGTATTGAAGGAACCGTGCGTGCCTCTTTTTCACTATACAATACAAAAGATGAGATCGATCTGTTTATTGACGGCGTGAATCGTGTAAAACAAATGTTCTGATCCATGTGGCATTATATTAAACGCTATCCGGTTTCGCTGACGATTATTGCAATCGTGATCTATTTATCTTTTTTCAAACCGCCATCAATCGGTGTGCCGCTTTTCCCGCATTTCGATAAACTGGTACATATTTGTATGTATGGTGGTGTATCGGGTATTTTATGGATTGAATTTCTGCGAAATCATAAAAAATACGAAGAAGTGATGTGGCATGCCTGGATCGGAGCCGTTGTCTGCCCGATCGTTATGAGTGGCGTGATCGAATTGCTTCAGGAATATTGTACCACGCATCGAGGCGGCGACTGGCTGGATTTTGCAGCAAATAGTTTCGGAGTGGCCCTGGCCACACTGATTGCCTGTTTCATAATCCGTCCTTTGATGATGAAAAAACGTAATACAACCATTCAATAAAAAACTCATTATGTTATTACCCTTTCTCGAACCGAATCGTATCGAAGCCGGATGTGATGAAGCCGGACGGGGTTGTCTGGCCGGAGCTGTTTTTGCTGCGGCTGTAATTCTGCCTTCCGATTATCGCCATGAATGGTTAACTGACAGCAAACAGCTGAGCGAAAAGAAGAGATATGCACTACGTCCTGAAATAGAAAGAGAAGCCATTGCCTGGGCTGTAGGTATTGTAACTCCCGAAGAGATTGACCGCATCAACATTCTCAATGCCTCTTTTCTGGCAATGCACCGTGCCATTGATCAGCTGCAGGTTCGCCCCGATCATTTGCTGATTGACGGAAATCGTTTCAATGC
>CAMTPG010000067.1 GCA_947074335.1 uncultured Parabacteroides sp. | reverse complement strand
TTTTAATTCCTGCTAAACGGCCGGCTCACAAACATCAAAACCTCCGGAAGTGCCGTCTGCCAATAACTCCAGCTGTGTGCGCCGTCGCGAACACGAAACTCATGCTTCATCTTCTTTTGGTTCATCAACTGATGTGTCTGGAAATTTCCTTCGAGCAGATAATCCTTATCGCCGCAATCGATGTAAAAACGGGTATTGGGCAGTTTTTCAGGATCTTGCTGTGCTATCAGCTCCAGTACGCTGTTTTGTTTCCAGTGCGCATCGCCCGGGCCGAAAAGTCGGCCGTAAATGGCTTTGTGTGTATTGTCTTTGCGGTATTCCATTACGCTGTCATCGAAAATGGCGGCACTGAGCGGCGCACAGGCCGTAAACAGTTCGGGGTGTTTCAGCGCATACAGCATCGAGCCGTAACCGCCCATCGAAAGTCCGGCAATGGCGCGACTTTCCCGTCTGCTTTTGATGCGGTAATTTTGTTCCATATAGGGAATCAGCTCTTCGATAAACATGTCTTCGTAAGGCACGGCGCCATCGTAACTATTTAAATACCAGGTGTCCCAGGCATCGGGCATCACAATAATCATCGGCACCGCATCGCCCGAGGCAATCAGTCGGTCGGCTGTTTCCTTCACTTTGCCAAACTGAATCCAGGCTGTTTCATCGTCCGAATAGCCATGCAGCAGATAAAGCACGGGATAGGTGCGTTGTGATGTGGCATAATCGTCGGGCAGATAGATTGAGTAGGGGATTTCTTTATTCAGTTTCCGACTCGGAAAAGTGAGCGATTCCTGTACTACGCTTTGTGCAAAGGCCGAAATAGCGACACACAACATCAATGCAATCGTATAAATAGAACGGTTTCTCATAATAATATCTGTTTAATTTTATAAATATGACAAATATAGGATAAAATATGTGTAAAAATAATGAATATTTATGTTATGTATATCAAATATATTTCTATCTTGAGCCCGATAAAATGTGTAATTGTAATTTATTAATTGTAAATGAAAGATTCTGTAAATTCTGTAAAATCAGCCGAAATCTATCTCGCCGGCGGGTGCTTTTGGGGCACCGAGCATTTTATGAAGCAAATACGCGGCGTAATTCATACCGAAGCCGGATATGCAAACAGTCATATTCCTTTTCCGGACTATAAACAGGTATGTTCCGGCGAAACCGGCGCAGCCGAAACGGTAAAAGTGGTCTATAATCCTGATGAGGTATCGCTTACCTTATTGCTCGAACTCTATTTCAAAACGATCGATCCCACCAGTCTGAATAAGCAGGGTGAAGATACCGGAACACAATACCGAACGGGCATTTATTATACCAATCCGGATGACATGCCGGTGATCGAGGCGGCTTTGAAAAAACTGGAAAGCGAATATGCGCAACCGGTTGTGATTGAGGCTTCGCAGCTGGCCGATTTTTATCCCGCCGAAGATTATCATCAGTTGTATCTGACGAAAAATCCCGGTGGTTATTGTCACATCAGCAAAGGCCTGATGGAACTGGCCCGGACAGCAAATCGCTGATGAAGCGCTGTTTGTTCGATAAAATGCTATGAATCAGCATTAAATAACATCTGGTTTTGATCGCTTATCAAAAAGTGAATGATTGTCGCCTTAATTATGTTTTTTTAAATTCAAAAACAAAGCCATTTTATATTGAAATTCGGTTATATAAGTATCCATTACAGTGAAATGAAATGCTTTATGAAACGATTAATTGCAATAGGAACGGTTTTATGCGCACTGCTGTTGTTGAGCAGTTGCGATAATAATGCCCGGTTGCAGGAAGGTTCAAGCATTACAGTAATTGAAATAGGACGTACTTTTACGGGAATTAATCTGACTGATCCGGTTATTTTCTCCGGTGATCATATACAATGGTTTAATGCGACAACACGCGAAATTCGTTTCCGTGATAATTATGCAATCGAACGAATTCCGCAACAAGGCACACTTTTATTTAAATTATCAAATCACGATCTGTTTATTGCCCGCATTGTTCAGGGAGATCAGGATATTGAGCACGAAGATCTGGTGCTTTATCATGATACCGATCTGGATCGTTTTTATTTATATAATAGTTATCCTAAATCGTTGAATACAGAAAGTGTACGTATTAATGAAGAAATCCGACAAGAAAACTGGTCGATTTTCATTTTTCAGCTTCGTGCAGAAGGTTGTTTAAAGTAATGACAGAATAATTGCTTTTTTTGTAAAAAAAAGGTTTATTTTATTTGAACAAAAAAACAATTTGATTGTTATGTAAGATAAAGAAGGGATAATTTTATTCTATAAATTTCATTCTATTCTATTATTGTCTCATTAAATACCGAATTGCCATGATTAAGAATGATGTTTATGCACACGCTTGTAAAATTTCTCGTCTGCTCGCAGAAAAAGAACGCTTATCCGTTCGGAAAATAAGAGAAATAACCGAATCGCGCGAAAGCACGATTTTTATTGCATTGGGCTGGCTTGCCAAAGAAGGAAAAGTGAAATTAGTTGAAAAAGGCGGTATGCTTTATGCAGAAAAAAATGCACTCGCACCAGAAACTTATTATTAAGATTCTAAATAGAGTTTGAGAAAAAAGGATTGGTTTACAGAACCAATCCTTTTTTTGTATAAATTATTTTAGAAAAAGCAGGTGCGTTGCAGCTTAAATCCGGATTCGCGCAGGGTGTTGATTTCAGAACCAGTCTTTTTTGCGCATATAGCGCCAGGTCAGGAAACCGATAATAATCATCACGCTCCAGGCAATGAAATAACCATAACGCCAGTCCAGTTCAGGAATATATTTATAATTCATGCCCCACACGCCTGCCAGAAAAGTAAGCGGAATAAAAATAGTGGACACCACGGTGAGTCGTTTCATAATTTCATTCATCCGCATATCATTGTTGGAGATATAGAGATCGACTAATGCAGAAATCGTCTCACGGCAACTTTCGAGTGTCTGCATCACAAACTGCAGCTGATCGGCCAGATCATTGTAAATAGGCCGGATATCTTTGCTGATAATAATGGTATCGGTGCGCAGCAGCTTCGAGAATTGTTCGCGCAGCGGCTGCGAATTCTTTTTAATCAGCAGATAATCTTTGCGGCGAACCTGGATTTGCTGTCCTACATCCGACTGATCGCTTTTGTTGTCGAGCAGGGTATCTTCGATATCTTCCAGAAAATCTTCCACTTTCGAAGCCGATTCCACCAAATTGGCAATTACGGTATTTAAAAGGAATGCCAGAAAAAGTCCGGTTCCCTTTTTACGCAGATTCAACGTGTTTGATTCCAGTCCTTTGGCCACATTCTCGAAAATCGGTTTATTACTTTCGGTAAATGTTACAATGATATTTTCGGTAATCAGAATGCTGATATGTTCCGAATTAATCTTATTGTTGGCATTGTAATAGGTGGAATTCAGAATAAAGAGCATATGCTTATCATATTCTTCGATTTTTGCCACATGCTGAGGCGTCAGAATATCTTTGGCATCCAGACTGTGCAAACCGAATTCGGTAACAATGCGGGTAATCAGATCCGAATTGGTTAATCCGTTTACCTGAAACCAGTTGATGCTATTTGCATCTACATAGGGACGCAGCGGTTCATCAATATTTTTGATTTTTACAGTTTGTACTTCGGTTGCATTGTAACGTAACAGACGTACCGACGTATCGGTTTCGTGCTCGCCCGCATAGTAATAATGATCAGAGAGATGCCGGTTTTCTACATTTTTCTTCTTATTCCAAAGTGCAAAATCTTTATTCAGTTTCATAATCGATACGAGATTTAGTCCAGTTCTACCACGGTGATACCTGCACCGCCAAACTGTACATGCTCGTCCTGATAATGACTAACGCCGGGAACGGTACGCAGATAATCACGAATCAGCTGGCGTAAAATGCCCGAACCGGTTCCGTGCAGGATGCGTACTTTGTTCACACCCACCTGGATAGCATCGTCAATGAAGTAAGTTACAGTTTGCAGCGCTTCATCGCCTCTCATACCTCTAACATCTATTTCCTGCCTGAAGTTCAATTTTTTTTCATGCATGTCGTCGGTAGTCTGTACGCTGACAAAGGTGCTTTTCTGCATTTCTTTTTTGATCTGTCCTTTACTCACCTTCTCCAGCTGATCCAGTTTGACCGTACTTTTTATCATGCCGAAAGCTACAACGGCCTGTTTGCCCTGCAGCTCCATTACAGTGCCGGCCGAGGTTTGACCTTTCAAACGTACCGAATCGCCCGTCTCAATGACTTCGCGGTTAAACTGTTGTTTTTGAGGTGCAGCAGGCTGTTTCTGCTTTTTACGCGCATTGCGCTCCTGCAGTTTGGCCATTTTGCGTGCAATCTTATCATCGGTATCCGAGGTTTCGCTTACCGAGGCTTTAAATTCTTCGAGAGCTTTACGTGCCAGTCGGGTTTGTTCTTTTTCGGCCTGTGCCTCTTTGATTTCGCGAATGGTATTCTCGATCTTCGCATTGGCCTGTGCCAACAGCTGCTTGGCCTCTTCTTTGGCAGTGCGCATAATCTCTTTGCGTTGCTTATCAATACCGGTCAGATCGGTTTCGTAGCGTGCCGTGATATCTTCGAGTTTCTTTTCCTGCTGGCGGATATTCTGCCGTTTGGTTTCCCAGTAGCGTTTATCGCGCACAATATCCTGCAGGTATTTATCCATGTTGATGTAATCGGCGCCTACTTTTTCGGAAGCTTCGGCAATCACATCTTCGGGTAACCCGATTTTGCGGGCAATCTCCACGGCAAACGAACTGCCGGGATTGCCGATAGAGAGTTTGAAAAGCGGCTGCATCAGATGGCGATCGTAAAGCATGGCGCCGTTCACAATGCCCGGCGTCTCTTCTGCAAAATGCTTCAGATTCTGGTAATGGGTTGTGATTACGCCAAAACTCCGGTTGCGGTTGAAGCGGTCGAGTAGTGCTTCGGCAATGGCGCCGCCGATTTGCGGTTCGGTGCCGCTGCCGAATTCGTCGATCAGCAATAAGGTGCGCGCATCGCAGTTGCGCACGAAATATTTCATATTGGTAAGGTGCGAGCTGTAGGTACTCAGATCGTTCTCAATGCTTTGTTCATCGCCAATATCAATAAACAGCTTATCGAAGATGCCGCAGCGCGACCGTTCGTAAAGCGGGATGAGCAGACCGCATTGCAACATGTATTGCAGCAATCCCACCGTTTTCAGGCAAACCGATTTACCGCCGGCATTCGGTCCGGAAATCAGCAGCAGACGTTTATCGTCCTGCAGCGTGATATCAAGCGGAACCACTGCTTTGTGTTGTTTTTGCAACGAGAGGAAGAGCAGCGGATGTACGGCGCGGATCCAGTCTGTCTGTTGTTTATCTTCTACCAGCGGGCGGATGGCTTCGATCTGTTGTGCAAAAAGTGCTTTGGCGCGGATAAAATCGATCGTGGCCAGAAAGGCATACGCTTCGAGAATATCATCGGTAAGCGGACGCACCAGATTGGTGAAATCGGTGAGGATGCGGATAATTTCGCGGCGTTCGTCGCCTTCGAGTTCGCGGATGCGGTTGTTGGCTTCCACCACCACTTCGGGTTCGATAAAAACGGTTTTTCCGGTGGCCGATTCATCATGAACAATGCCGCGGATTTTGCGTTTGTAAGCCGGAATCACCGGAATCATCAGTCGGCCGTCGCGCATCGTGGGCGCCACATCTTTATCTACAAGTCCTTCGCTCTGCGCGGCGCGCAGAATCGACTGCAGGCTGCGTGATATGCCGCTCATCGTACTGGTTATCTCGCGTCGGATCTGCAGCAGAGCCGGCGAAGCATTGTCTTTGATGCGCCCGAATTTATCGAGTATCTGATCAATGTTACCGATCAGTTGCGGAAACACCTGCACATCGCCGGCCAGCGCCGTGAGTGCAGGATAAAGTATTTCATCATCATCCGCCGAGGGACGGAAGAAACGTACTATGTCGTGAATGGTTTGCAGTGAGCGTTTTAAGTCGAACAGTTCGCGCTCATCGAGCCAGGTACCTTCGGGGCGGATTCGCTTCAGCGAATAGCGCACATCCAGAAAATAGCTGGCCGGAAATTCCTGTTCGCCCTGCAAAATCCGTACAAACTCGTCGGTTTGCAACAGGCGTTCGTTTACCTGATTAATATCAGACGAAAAGTCCATTTCGGTTACGCGCTCCTGACCGAGCGGACTCAGACATTTATCGGAAATTAATTGTCGGATTTTATCAAATCCTGTTTTTTGTTCAAAGTTATGCGGATAAATCACGTGTTTAAAACAATTTATTTAAGTTCAACCGTCAACGAGCGGTGAATGGTCGGAATTACATTGACATCCATTTTCGTTTTGCCTCGTTTCACTTCAAATAAACAAGCATTGTTGCCGGTTGGATTAATATAAGGTGTGAAATAATATAAATAGGAGAAGCCGGCACGGTTGCCCGATTTATTAACGGCATCCGAAACCATCGGATAACTAAATGAATCCCAGAGCATACAGCGCTTAAATCCGTTGGCATCGGTAAATATGGTTCTCGGATCGCGGTATTGCATGGTGCTGGTAATAAAGCCTTTGTAGGCCGACGAAAACTCGTCGGTAGAATAATCCATTTTATTGCCGTTGATTTTTTCGATCACATCGCGCGGACGGATGCCGGCAGCGTAAGCGGGCGAATTTTTATCTACATCGGCCACATAGTTCAGCTGATCAATATCGTAGTTGATGCCGGTATAATTGTATGTTTTCTGATTCACTTTAAAAGGTACATTGCGTTCGTATTTTACATACGGATATTGCATCAGCATCAGCGGTGCGTTGGCCATGGCATATTCGTCGAGTTTATACGATCCGTCGAGCAGCTCGTTGGCTTCGCATTCCCAAAGGATACGTCCCGGAACATCACGCTGATCAATAAAACGAAAACCGAACTGCAGCAGGTATTCTGCTTCCGATTCGCCGGTAGAAGAGCTGAGAAACGGCACCTGCACCATTTTTCTCTGTGATGCATTATATCGGTAAACCGGTTCTTTGGATACTAAAATCATATTCGTACCTTTGTAGTTCGGATTTTTATCGAAGAAATAAAAGGTCTGCACAATCATATCAGGATTGTAAGTATCTACTTCCAGTCCTTTGTTGATCAGCTCCTTTTCGATAGCCAGATTGATGCGGTCTTCGAGTGCATTGTTTGAATCGTCGATCGGAGAGAATGCAAATGTTTTATAGCTGGCAAAATCCACTCTGTCGGGAGTAATGTGTGTTTTAAAGGGACAAACAAATTCACGGTCGCTGGTTGTCTCAACGCTGTACATCGAGAAAGCCGTGGCAAGCTGCTCTTCAGAGATGGCATTTGCCTTTTTGCAGTCTTTCTTTACAATCACCTGTTTTTCGGGTGTCTGCAGATTTTGTATAGTGAGTAAAACTTCATTTTTTCCCGCCGGATTAAGCAGTTCTTTAATTTCGTTATCAGAAATATCAATGAGTTGAATTCCGTCGATGGAGGTGATGATATCATTTTGTTTTAATCCCGCAACTTCGGCCGGCGAATAAGGATCAATGCCTGTAATAACAGGTTTTCCTTTACCCCAGTTTTTGTTTTTGCTCATATCGTATGTAATGCCCAGACGGCAAACATTTTTGTTTTGTGCAAAACCGGTTAGAAACAACATAAACATGACCAGAATAGAAATCGTTCTTCTCATAATTGATTTATTATTTATATTTTTTGTTGTATTAATACAAACATTAATTGACCGGGACAAGTTTTAATTATTAGTTACACAAAGATACTGATATTTTTTTGTGATTACGAAGAGTTGGCAGCATATTTGCTTAGGTAAATAAGATGTGAAGTTGTTTTTATAACAGATTTATAGTGCTGTTTTATTCAAAATAACTTCTTATTTGGTTTATTATCAGATTATAATATAGAAATTAGTATAGTTATGGGCAAAACAAAAGGTAAAAGCGAAAGCAAAAAAGCCGAAAAACAAGTGGCTGAAGAGGTGAATGATGCGACAAAATTGCAGGAAGAACAGGCAACTGTGGCAGAAGAAACTCCCGAAACAGACAAAGTGACCGAACCTGCTACAGATTTAGTTGCATGTGAAGAGTTAAAAAAGAAATATGATGAATTGAATGATTCGCACCTTCGTTTAATGGCCGAGTATGACAATTATCGTAAGCGTACTTTGCGCGAAAAGAGCGAATTGCTTAAATCGGGTACAGAAGGTGCACTGGTTAATCTGTTGCCTGTAATTGACGATATCGAACGGGCTATTCAGAATATACGTTCGGCCGAATCGGTGGATGCTGTCGTTGAAGGTATTGATTTGATTTATAATAAATTCAATGCTTATCTTACCCGTCAGAGTATTAAGCCGATCGAAACAATCGGGCTGCCTTTTGATGCCGAAACTTCAGAGGCAATTGCTTTGATTCCGGCACCGACACCCGAAATGAAAGGCAAAGTAATAGATTGTGTACAAACCGGCTACATGCTGCATGATAAAGTGATTCGTCATGCCAAAGTAGTTGTGGGTGAATAACCGCATGAAAAAGAAAGAACAAATAACAACAGACAGATACAAAAATGGCTAAAAGAGATTATTACGAAGTTCTTGAGGTGACCAGAACGGCTACTGTAGAGGAAATTAAAAAAGCATATCGTAAAAAAGCGATTCAATTTCATCCCGACAAGAACCCGGGCGATTCGGAAGCTGAGGAGCGTTTTAAAGAGGCTGCCGAAGCTTATGATGTATTAAGCGATAACCAGAAACGTCAGCGTTATGATCAGTTTGGTCATGCCGGAATGGGCGGTGCTGCAAGCGGCGGAGCCGGTGGTTTCTCAATGGATGATATTTTCTCTCAGTTTGGTGATATCTTTGGCGGTCATTTTGGCGGATTCGGCGGTTTTGGCGGATTCGGCGGTGGCGGTGGTGGTCGCGGCGGACGTCGTGTAAACCGTGGTACTGATTTGCGCGTGAAAGTAAAACTGACTCTGAAAGAGATTGCAAATGGTGTAGAAAAGAAAATCAAGGTGAAAAAACTGGTTTCCTGTTCACATTGCAATGGTAGCGGAGCCGAAAACGAACAGGATAAGAAAACGTGTGATACCTGTCGCGGAAGTGGTGTTGTAACACGCGTGGTAAATACAATTTTAGGTCAGATGCAAAGTCAGACTGCATGTCCTACATGTGGCGGCGAAGGCAAAATCATTACAAATAAATGTAAGCAGTGTAACGGTGAAGGCGTAATGCGTGATGACGAAGTGATCACCATTAACATTCCGGCCGGTGTTGCCGAAGGTATGCAGCTTTCGATGAGCGGAAAAGGTAATGCCGCGCGTCACGGCGGTGTAAACGGCGATCTGCTGATTCTGATTGAAGAGGAGCCGCATCCAGAATTGATTCGCGACGAAAATGATTTACTGTATAATCTGTTGTTGAGTGTGCCGCAGGCTGCTTTGGGTGATTCTGTGGAAATTCCCACGATCGATGATAAGGTAAAACTTAAAGTAAAAATAGAACCGGGCACGCAACCGGGTAAAGTATTGCGTCTGCGCAATAAGGGTTTGCCTTCGGTGAATTCGTACGGTACAGGCGATTTGCTGGTTAATATCAGTGTTTACATTCCGGAAACGCTGACCAGTTCGGAAAAAGAGATTCTGACCGGTCTGGAAAATTCACCCAGTTTTCAACCTAAAAAATCGGTTAAAGAAAAAATCTTCTCCAAGTTCAGAAGTTTCTTTGATTAAACGGATTCCTGAAAGATTAATGATCAGTCTTTAAATAAGATGAAAGAGATGCTTTGTAATGAAGCATCTCTTTTTTTACAGGTTAATCTGTCAGTTTGCAATTGAAGTCTTAAAAAGCGCTTACAACGGAAAAAATGTTGCTTTGCAAGGGGATTTAAAAGCCCTTGTAAAGGGATTTAAATCCCCTTGCGAACTTATAGTCGGAAGCAAGTAGCGTAATCCGGTTTTTCCGAATGATGAAAGGATAGATTTAAAAAAGTGTAAACGCAAAAAAGGTCTGAACAAACCGAAGTTTATTCAGACCTTTTAAGTGGGCAGTGATGGATTCGAACCACCGAAGTCGAAAGACAGCTGAGTTACAGTC
>CAMTPG010000066.1 GCA_947074335.1 uncultured Parabacteroides sp. | reverse complement strand
AGGCTCGAACTCCCGACACCTGGTTTTGGAGACCAGTGCTCTACCAACTGAGCTACTTCCGTGTTTGCGGGTGCAAATGTAACGAATAGATTTGCAATTTGCAATACTTTTACTAAAAATAATATTAAATTATTGATAATTCTTCAAACATCCGGCGATAAAAAGCTGCTTTTTCTTCGACAGGTCGCGGATAGGCGCGCGAAGAGGAGGGCATCCGGTAAAGGGTGAAGACACGATCGAGCAGCATAAAGCGTGAGCTGCCGCCTGTTTTGGGGGGGTCGAGCGGTGGTAATAAGAGCTGCAGGGTATCGAGGGCTTTTTGTCCGGTTACCACCAGTGCTTCGCATTGCGGAACACGGGCCAGGATCTCCGAGGGGTTCATGGGGGTAACTACCTGCAGAAAATTGTCGGAGGCATTATTTTTCAGCCGGATTACTTCGAGTGCCGTATCGCCAAAGCCGATGCCTTTTTCCAGGCAGAAGGCTTTCGCTTTCTCTTCGGAAAAGGCTTTGGGCTCTTTCAGAAAAAAATGCTTGTCGTTGTAAAAAATCAATCCCAATATTCGCCACATGTCGTTTTGAATATTGGGATAGTAAAAATTCATCGACCAGCGTGCCTGTGGCGGCGGAAAACTGCCTAACATCAGCAAACGGGTGTTGTCGGGCAGAAAAAATCCGAGCGGATGCGGCTCAACCGGTAGTTGTGTCATGTTAGTCTTTATTTTGTTTACGCTGTGTTTTGGCATCTTCTTTTGCCAGAAGCACTACATTGTAAACGAAATCGGTCATCCATTGTTCCGAATAACCCAGTTTTTGGGAATAGGTACGAATGCGCCAGGCTACTTTCTGTGTGCTCTCCTCTTTCCATTCCGAACGGGTCAGAATTTCATGGATAGTTTTCTGAGTCTGCGTGTAAAGTAGTTTTTTTACCAGCATGGAAATGCGGAATTTCCATTGCATCAGCGTATCCAGCAGGGCAAACAGATCCTGATTGAATCCCTGATACATGATAAAGTACGATTTGATATCGTTGGGCGTGCGGCAATTCTTCTTGATCGAAGCATCAATTTCTTTGAAAAAGCTTTCGCCCAGTCCGTAATCCTGCATCAGGATTTTACGCGAACGTGATTTTTCGGCCACTCCCAGTTTGTTATTTTGCGTAGGGATCTTCAGCATGCGCTTGAAGAGCGCCATATCTGATAGCATATTCAGATTTGTGATGCCCAGCTGCACGGCAATAACGGCCTGATAATAGACACGGATCAGGGATACAAACTCTTCCACCGATCCTTTGCCGATCACGGCAGCCGTATCATCTGTTGTTTCTTTTTTGCTAAATAGATTCGTTATAAATTTCATTTGTTTTCGTATAACTTAAGTGTTTTAAAATGCGATAAAGCACAAAGATACAAAATCATTTAAACTCCCAATATCAGATTTTGTAAAATATATACCGCAGCTCCGCCTAAATATCCGAGCAGGGCTACCCAGGTGATGCGTTTCATGTACCAGATGAAATTGATTTTTTCGAGTCCCATCACCACAACGCCCGAAGCTGAACCGATAATCAGCATACTGCCGCCCACGCCGGCACAATAGGCCAGGAATTGCCAGAAGATACCATCTTGTACAAAATTGGCCATATAAGCCGGATCGGCAGCCGTGGCTACCATGGCTTCGGTGGCAATGGGATACATACCCATCGATCCGGCTACCAGCGGCACATTATCCACAATGGCCGAGAAGGCTCCGATGATCAGGTTGACGGCATAGACATCGCCGATCGATTTATCCAGCCAGACCGAAAAATCGCCCAGTACGCCGCTGTAACGCAGGGCATCTACTGCCAGCAGAATGCCGAGGAAGAACATCAGTGTGGCACCGTCGATGCGATTGATTACTTTGGCCAGTCGCAGTTTAACATCCTCTTTCATGGGGGTACGGCGATACATGATTTCGGTGAAGATCCATAAGAAACCCACGCCCATCAGAATACCCAGAAAAGGCGGAAGGTGTGTAACGGTTTTAAAAACAGGTACAAAAAGCAAACAGAGAATACCCAGAATCAGGATGGCCAGTTTTTCACTGCGTTTGAGTGAGTCGATTAACAGGCTGTCTTCGGGATCATCATCTGCTTTTTCGGGAGGTGTTACTTTGCCATGCAGAAAGCGGCTGACAATAACAGTGGGGATTACGGCAGAGACCAGACTGGGTAAAAACAGGTGTGGTATGGTGGCCGCAGTCGAGATATTTCCTTTTACCCAGAGCATGATAGTGGTTACGTCGCCAATGGGCGACCAGGCGCCGCCACTGTTGGCTGCGATGATGATGATACTGCCAAAAAGCCAGCGGTCTTTCGGATCGCCGATGATTTTCTGTATTAACATACACATCACAATCGATGTAGTCAGGTTATCCAGCACAGCCGACATGAAAAATGTAATGGCTGCAATGGTAAAAAGCAATCTGCGTTTGTGTGTTGTTTTGATGCGGTTGGTGATGAACTGGAATCCGCCATGGGTATCAATCAGTTCTACGGTTACCATGGCACCGATCAGAAATATCAGTGTTTCGGCAATTTCACCAATTGAATGTACTACCTGCTGATCGACCACAAAATGTAAACATTGTTGGATAAAAGGCAGATCTTTCAGTCCCGGAATGGCATTTACATATAAGTCAAAGTCTTCGCCGGAGGCTTTCGGAATAAAATGAGGAGCACCATACGTGTAAATAACCCAGAGCACCGTGCCCGTCATCAAGGCTATACCGGCCTTGTTTACCTTAATCGGATGTTCGAGTGCGATAAGCAGATATCCGATAAGGAAAATGAGAATCATTGCTATTAACATAACTAACTTTTAATTTTTGTCGATGCAAATGTATACATTAATTAAAATTGTAACACGTCAGTTTCCGAAATTGTTTGGTTTAAATTGAATACTATCCGATAATTGATAAAACCGGAGTGTTAACCGGTTAAAAATGAGCATTGGTTTAATTTATTTGTACTGTGATCCTGCAAAATTTATTTTTGCTTTACATTAATATATATACACAATGAAAAAGAAATACATGATATCCGGGTTGCTGGCTGCTTTTTTGCTTACAGGCGGTTCGGTTCAGTCTGTTTTTGCAACAGCAAATGTACCGGAGGCAGCCTCTGCTGCAAGCTTTCAGCGTCAGTCTGAACAGCGTGAGCGTCCTTCGATGATTACAAATAAACTGATTAAGAAACTCAATCTGACCGATGAACAGGTGGAGGCCATGAAAGCCGAAGAGGCAGCCTTTAATGAAAAAATGGAGGCTATGCGTCCGGATCGCGACAGCGGAACGCCACCCGATATGGATGAAATGCGCGAAAAAATGGATGCTTTGAACGAACAGCGAAATGAAGTAATTAAAGGCATTTTGACAGCAGATCAGTATAAAGAGTATCAGGAATATATGAAGAAAAACCGGCAGGGTCCGGGCGGCCCGGGAGGTCCCGGCGGTCCCGGTGGTCCGGGCGGCAGATAAATTGAAATGCTGAAAGCAACTGTCATTTTTGGAAATTATAAGCAAGAAATGATAATAATCCTCTTTTTTAGTATAATTTTGCATCCTGTAACATTTAAATAGAAGAGGAAGGTATGTTTCACGGATTTGATTTTCAGCAAATGATCAGTGCTTTCATTGTTTTGTTTGCCGTAATTGATATTATCGGGTCTATTCCGATTATTATCAATTTAAAGGAAAAGGGAAAAGATGTCAATGCCATTAAGGCAACAGGTATTTCGTTTGCCCTGATGGTGGGATTTTTTTATGCAGGCGATATGTTGCTGCAACTTTTCCATGTAGATATTGAATCGTTTGCGGTGGCCGGTTCATTGATTATCTTTTTACTGGCACTCGAAATGATTCTTGATGTGGAGATCTTTAAAAATCAGGGACCGATCAAAGAGGCTACTCTTGTGCCGCTGGTATTTCCGTTGCTGGCTGGTGCCGGTTCGTTTACCACATTGCTTTCGCTGCGGGCGGAGTTTGCCAGTATGAATATCATCATTGCTCTGGTATTGAATATGATCTGGGTCTATTTTGTTTTACGCATGACAGACCGCATCGAGCGCTTCTTTGGCAAAGGGGGTATTTATATCATTCGTAAATTCTTCGGAATTATTTTGCTTGCCATTGCGGTTCGACTGTTTTCTACCAATGTCAATCAGCTTTGGGAAGCATTGCAAAATATGTAATTGGTTTTTCAATAAAGAGAAAGAGCGGCCTGAAGCTAATGCAACAGGTCGCTCTTTTTGTTATAGAATACCGGTTTAATGATTGGCAAAAGGTTTGTGATAATCGTAAACATCTGCCAGCTGATGCGGCATCAGTTCTATCGGTTTCACATTGATTTTTTTTCCGTTGCGGGTAAATAACAGGCATTGATCATTGAGTGCTCTGTTTTCGAAATCGAAAATCATATTCGGATTGAAGTGTTGTCCGTTGATGCGAACTTCAAAATGTAAATGATCGGTTGTTGCCCGTCCGGTGCGTCCGGTTAAAGCAATGGGATCACCGGCTTTTACACGGTCGCCGGGTTTTACCATGTGTTTTGAATTATGACTGTATAATGTTTCTAATCCGTTATAATGTCTGATCACGATTACATTGCCATAGCCGTAATAGGATTTGGCGATGCGTACAATGCCGTCGAAGGCTGCTACAACGGTATCATTGTTTTTGGCTTTCAAATCAATACCTGTATGATTTTTGCGTTTGCCCATATAGTCGGAAATCACTTTCGCGCCCGGCAGGGGAAATGCATAATCGTCTGTCTGGATCAATCCCAAATCAATGATCAGTGTATTATCTTCTGCCATTAATAAAGGATCGGGAACTGCAATATCGGTGCGCTCTTCCCGTGAAAAATCTTCAGAAATGGTTTTACGCGGTGAAACCGGTTTTTCCAATTCGGGAGCTTCGGGGAAAAGAAAGGCAAAATCTATTGAAGGTAAAGGGATTTCTGTTTCGGGTAACAGAAGCATCGAATCATTTTGTTTTCCGGAATGTAAAGTCGTTGTTTTTTTAACAGTTTGACATGCGTTAAGTAGAAACAATGATGCGATTATCAATAGAATACTATAAAATGAAATATCTCTTTTTGTTCTCATAACAATACAAAAATAACAAATAATATGCTTATAACCTGAGAATGAGCTGTTTTGTTGTATTTTTTTGTACTTTGTTGAACTATTTTTAATAAATATATCGTAAGGATAAATGTAAAATAGTAGTAATAATTGGTAGAAAAATGATAATTACGCAGATTACGGGCCAAAAAAAAATCCGGATTGAAATCAATTGATCTTATCCGGATTTCGTTTTTTATCAGTTCTGTTTATGGTTGTAATTCCGTTTTACTCTGTAAGTGAGCCGGCTATGCCCTTTTCCAGTCCGCGCAATTCGGCCAGCCCGCGCAGACGGCCGATGCAGGAGTATCCGGGATTGGTTTTTTTTTGCAAATCGTCGATCATTTGATGTCCGTGATCCGGGCGCATGGCAATGGAACGTTGCTGCTTCTGCTGGATTTGCAACAGCGCTTTCATTACCTGATACATATCTACATCGCCTTCGAGGTGGTTGGCTTCGTAGAAATTGCCTTCGGCATCCCGTTTGGTGCTGCGCAGGTGTACAAAATAGATGCGGTCGGCAAATCGGGTCATCATATCGGCCAGCCGGTTGTCGGCACGTACTCCGAATGAACCGGTACACAGACAGAGGCCGTTGCTGGGATTCGGCACTTCGCGGATGAGTTGTTCGAAATCGGCAGCGGTGCTGAGGATTCGCGGAAGTCCTAAAATGGGATAGGGCGGATCGTCGGGATGAATCACCAGTTTGATGCCGGCTTCGTCGGCAGTCGGTGTAATGGCTTTCAGAAAATCGACCAGGTGACTGCGCAGCTTTTCGGCATCAATATCTTTGTAGCGGGCCAGTTCGTCTCTGAATTGTTCGAGCGTAAAACTTTCTTCCGATCCCGGAAGGCCGGCAATCATGTTCCGGATCAGTTGTCTGCGTTCGGCTTCGCTCAACTGATCAAGTTTCTCGCGGGCTCTCTTTTTCTCTTCCGGTGTATATTCCTCTTCGGCACCGGGTCGCTGCAGCAGATAAAGATCGAAAGCCATAAAAGCGGCGCGTTCAAAACGTAAAGCTTTTGAGCCGTCGGGCAGGGTGTAGGCCAGATCAGTACGTGTCCAGTCGAGTACCGGCATAAAATTGTAGGTGACAATGTGAATGCCGCAGGCAGCCAGATTTTTCAGGCTCTGTTTATAATTTTCTATATAGTGTTCATAATGGCCTGTACGGGTTTTAATATGTTCGTGCACAGGCACGCTTTCTACCACGCTCCAGCGCAGGCCGGCGGCTTCGATGATCGCTTTTCGTTTTTGAATCTCATCGATCGTCCATACTTCGCCATTGGGAATATGATGCAGGGCGTGTACCAGTCCGGTGGCACCGGCCTGTCTGATATCAGCAAGCGATACCGGATCGTTCGGACCGTACCAGCGCCAGGTTTGTTCGCATAAATACATAATCGTTTTTATTTTGTGTGTATTCAATGATCCGGAAAATCAAATAGAAAATGCATCGAAGCCTCCATCTACCACCGCCACTGTGCCGGTTACAAATTTGGAGGCATCGCTGATCAGGTAATGAATGGTGCCATGCAGCTCCTCAGGCGAACCTAAGCGGCGGAAAGGGGTATGGGCAATGACCGATTCGGCCCGTTCGGTGTATGAGCCGTCTTCGTTCGTCATCAGCGTACGGTTCTGTTCGGTCAGGAAGAATCCCGGTGCAATGGCATTGACCCGGATGCCTTCGCCAAATTTAATGGCCATTTCTGCAGCCAGGTATTTCGTCAGGTTGGAAATGGCTGCTTTGGCTGCACTGTATCCGATTACGCGGGTAAGCGGGCGCAGGGCCGATTCGGAAGAAAAGTTGACAATGGCTCCCGATTTTTGCTGTGCCATTACTTTTCCGAAAACCAGGGTAGGCAGGATTGTACCAAACAGGTTCAGATCGATGACTTTGCGGAATGCATCCACATTTAAATCGAACAGGGTTTTATCCGGCGGAATGGTGGCTCCTGCCATATTTCCGCCCGCGGCATTGAGCAGGGCATCGATTCTGCCGTATCGCTCCAGTATTTCATTTTTATTGGATTCGAGGATATCCTGATTGAGTACGTCGGTGAACAGGAAAAATGCCTCTTTGTTTTGAGTTTTGATTTCGGAAACCAGTTGTTTCCCCTTTTTTTCGTCGCGATCCAGTATAACCACTTTGGCATCTTCGCCGGCCAGATAAGTTGCGATATGACTGCCCAGAATGCCTGCACCGCCGGTGATAACAACAACTTTGTCTTTAACACAAAATAAGTTTGACATAATGTTTTAGATTTATGGTGTGATTTATCTTTCATTTTCTGTCCGTATTCCGAATCCGGCAAAGGATATTGTGTTCGGACACACTTCCTTGCAAAAATAATTTTTTCTTTCGGGACACAAAAGAATTTGAGCTAAAAAATAAGAATCAGCGATTATAAATAATTTTTATAAAATTGAATATTTTCTTTTACCAGAATATCTATCGGCATATAATTAACCCGTTCCGGTATTTCTTCGAACAACAGATAACGGAAAAGTGCCCGTACACTATAAAATCCCTGCGATTCAGGTCGTTGTCCGATCAGATGTGTAATATCTCCGTTTTGTAAATGTTCAATATTGGCATCAATGGCATCATAACCGATCAATTTAAAAATCCAACTTTTTCGGTGAAAGAAACTGCTGATGGCATGTGCTTTCGAATTAAATATCACGCCGGTAACAATTTCGGGATGTTCATGACAAAAGGATTCCAGGATGTGTTCATTTTTTTCCATCTCTTTTGAATAAAGATGAATGGGTATAATACGTCCGTTGTATTTATTTTTATGCAAATAATCACGAAATCCGTTTTCACGTTGTGAACGATTATTTTCAGGATCCTCTTTTTTCTGAATAATCCGAAATAATGCAATCGAATCCGTAGGTTTTATCTGTTCATATAATAACCGCCCTGCCAGATATCCTGATTCAAATGAATGGGTGCCGTAAAAAGCCAGACAATTCGTATTATTAATGTAGTCGTCAATAAATACATAGGGGATATTTCGCTGATCCAGATCCATACAAAGTTTGCGTACACGTTCCTGAAACTGTGTAGAGATGATAAAACCCTGATAATTACGAGGCATTATTTCAGGCAATAGGGCATCAAAACTTTCCTGATCATATTGATCAAAGCAATACTGTTCTATTTCGATGGGATAATTGAAAAATTCTTTTTTGGCTTTTTCAATGCCCTGATTCACTTTATCCCAGTAAGAACCGGATTCATATTTAGGAATCAAAGCAATTAAACGATATGGTTTTTTTAATGCCAGCGAACGGGCTATCATATTGGGGTGATAATCGATCTCCTTTAATACTTTTTCTACTTTTTGCTGTGCCTCTGCTGAAACTTTCCCACGGTGATGAAGGATGCGGTCAACCGTTCCGGTTGAAACACCCGATAACAAGGCAATGTCTTTAATTCTATATGATTTCCCCATAGTATTAGTAAATTAGTCAGCCTGCTTTGTCAGGCTGACTAATAATTAGATGTATCGATCAGGCTATTTTGGATTCAAATTTGTCAGGCCAGTTTTGCCTCCATCAAATCATGTTCTTCTACTGCTTCAACCTGTAATGCATTCAATACACGGAATGAATAGCAATAGATCATATTAATTACAGGTATTGCAATAAATATACCTACAAATAATACGATAAAGCCTAATAAGGCAATAGCTATTGTTGTTAATCCGAGCAGGAATAATTTCCAGCCCTGACCTTTTGTGATTTCCCAGCTTTTCTTCAAGGATTCGATTATACCGGCATCTTCTTCGATAATAAAGGCCATGTAGTACATCAAACGGATGCCCAGCCAGATACCGGGTACAATTAAAAATGCCAATCCTATGGCAACAATGATAAAATAAATAACAGAAGCAATAAAATAGGTTAGAATTTTTCGGCTTTGCTGTCCGTAGGCCGAGAATTGTGGTTCCAGACCATCCAGTGCCTGAAACATATTTTTATAATATCCCAGACTAAAAATCAGGCCGATAATTAAACTTACAAAATTTACAATGATGGATCCTGCGATTGATCCGCTGCCCGGAGTCCCGAAAATACTCAGGATGAAAGATAAAATAGTGTAGCCGATAAGTAAACCTACCAATACCCAGATTTGAGATTTAACGGCTTTCCATGATGTTTTAATTGCATCAGCAATGATTAAGTTCGGTTTCATAATTGTTTTTATTAGCTTATTAAAAAACAAATTTAAGATAATTTATTAAAAGAACAAAAAAACATTTCATTTATATTAATAATTGATAAATAACAGACTTTTCTGTTTTAGAAAGTGAAGATGTTAAAATGTTAAAGCTCACAAACTATCTTTTTGACCGATTGTTCTTTAATAAAACTTAAACTTATGCAATCAATTCCCGAAAAAAAATCAGGCAGTAAAATAATGGGACATGTCACGGCCTTTTTAAGTGTTCTTTTTTTTGCACTCAATATTCCATCTTCTACCTATATAATGCACGGATGGCTTGATCCGGGCGGTTATACATTAGTGCGGGCTGCAGGCGGATTGGTAGTTTGTTCAATTATCTCGATTTTTATAAAAAGACAGAAGCTGGAAAAGAAAAAAGATTTGGTGGTTTTTATATTAAGCGGCTTTTTGGGGCTGACACTGTTCTTTTATTTCTTTGCCTTGGGAATGGGGCATACATCACCCATAGATTCTTCAATTATTTTAACCCTGCCGCCTGTTATGGTAATGATTGCTTCGATTTTTGTTTTTAGGGAAAAACTGACCGGACGAAAAATACTGGGACTTTGCCTGGCGCTGGGTGGTGCTTTGATGATTATTTTATTGCAACCGGCAAAAGGCGGACATGCGGGATTACTTGGCCATCTTTATATCTTAATTTCGTCCGTTTTATCTGCCGGATCTATGGTTTATTCCACTGATGTTTCGGTGCTTATATATACGTTTTTATTATTTGATTAGCGC
>CAMTPG010000065.1 GCA_947074335.1 uncultured Parabacteroides sp. | reverse complement strand
TGGCTGGATATGGTTTCTCTTTTTCCTGAAAATAGCTGGAACGGCCGGTCAAACGGCCTTCGTCCGGAAGTTATGGAGGCTGTTGCAGCACTTAATCCGGCCTTTATCCGTTTTCCCGGCGGCGATTTTGTAGAGGGTTATACAGCCGGAACCTATCCGGTCTGGCACGAATCAGCCGGTCCGCTTGCCGAGCGGCGTAACTTTTGGAATATCTGGAGTTACGGCTCGACCAACGGCATGGGTTTTCATGAATACCTGCTGATGTGCGAAGATTTGAAGGCCGAACCTGTGTATGTGATTAACAGCGGCGTAACCAGCCAGAGCCGGCGGCCGCGTTACGAAAACATCCGTACCATGGATGTTTTGGTGCAGGATGCATTACATGCCATCGGCTATGCCAACGATTCTACCGATACCGAATGGGGTGCGATGCGTGCCAAAGCCGGGCATGATAAGCCTTTCGGACTGAAATACATTGAGGTGGGCAGTGATAATCACGGCTATGAATATGAGCGGCGGTTCGATCTGTTTAAAAAAGCGATCAATGCAGCTTATCCCGATGTAACAGTTATCAGCAGTTGTCCCACTACCGGCAAACGCCGCAGCGAATGGAGCGACTCACATTGTTATGCTACCGAAGATTTTCTGTTGTCGCAGGCTAATCGTTTCGATACCGACGGATATAGCCGTAAAACGTCTCCGCTCTTTATCGGCGAATTCAGTGCAGCAGGCAGCGAAGTGCCTGGTTCTATGCGCAATGCACTGGTAGAAGCCGCTTTTCTGATCGGCGTGGAAAACGGACAGGATAAAGTGCGCCGGCTGGCTTATGCGCCTCTTTTGGGCAATGCTAATTTCCCTTTTCAGCGCGAACCGGCTCTGCTTTACAACGGGCTTGACTTACTGGCAACTCCCGCTTATCATATGCTGAATTTATTCTGGAACAATCGCGGCGATGAAGTGCTGAAAACCAATGTAACCTGTTATCAGCGGCCTCAGATCATTCCGGGTCGGGCCGGCATTGAGCTTTTCGATAATTTCTATGAATTCAGAGATGTAAAAATCAATCACATTCCCGTAGATGGAGGACAAATTCTGAGCGGAGACTGGAAAATTAATCAAGGCGAACTATCTGTCGTTCCCAATCGGTGGAATAATATTTTACTGGGAGATTCATCCGCTTATAATTATGATTTTTCGGCCTCTTTCCGGCGTGTCAAAGGCAGTGGGAATCTGCAGTTTCGTGTTCGTGATAATGGTAAACCCGGATTGCAAAATGATTACATCGGCGTAACTGTTGGTCATGGTGATGTGGAGTTTTATCGTCAGTCGGGTGGCGTGCGCGATACCTTATGTGCGCCCTTCAGCTATCCTTTACAAACCGGCGAATGGTATGCCATACAGCTTATTTGTACGCATGAGACGATTCAGCTTTGGATCAATAACGAACTGTTACGTGAAGTAAATCTGCATCCGATTCCGGCTATTCTGGCTTCGACAGCTTATGATGAAGCCCGGCAGCTGCTTCTGCTGAAAGTGGTAAATACCACAAGACATGCTGAAAAAACCAGACTCGAAATAGATGGCGGAACAATAGATAATACAGCGCAAATCATACAGATCAGCGGCGAGCCCGAAGCGGTAAATACATTCGAAAATCCGGATCTGATCATTCCGCGCGAAGAAACGGTTGTGTTTCCGCTGGGCGGGCCTAAAGTCTATTCCTTTCCGCCAAATTCGGTTACGCTGATGATGCTGAAAGTGAATTAGAAATTTTTTAATTGTTACAGAATGTGATTTTATGCGGCTTTTGGCCAAAATAACAGAAATCAGATTAGGATTCTGATGATATCAGAAATATGTTTTATAAGTTTGTATAACAGAATATTAATTGAATAATTATGGAAGATTCAGTATATAGTAAATATATCTATATCGCTATCCGTGCAGCGCTTGATGCCGGAAAAGCCATTATGGATATCTATAATGATCCGGCTTCGGATTTTGAAATCGAGCGTAAATCAGATGATTCTCCGCTTACAAAAGCAGATAAAAAAGCGCACGAAATAATTGCCATGGCGCTGTCGGTAACGCCTTTTCCATTATTAAGTGAAGAGGGTAAGGCTATTCCGTACGAAGAGCGGAAAAATTGGAATACCCTTTGGATTGTTGATCCCTTAGACGGGACAAAAGAGTTTATTAAACGCAATGGCGAATTTACGGTAAATATTGCTTTGGTAAAAGAGGGCGTACCTGTTTTGGGTGTGATTTATGTGCCTGTACGTAAAGAACTTTATTATGGTACGGAAGAAACCGGTGCTTTTAAAATTAATCAGATTGACAGCACAAATCAGCCTTCACTGAATGAGGTGCTCACAAATGCCCTGCGTTTGCCTCTGGCATCTGCACATCAGGGAATTGTGGTCGTGGCTTCGCGTTCACATCAAAGCGAAGAGACGATCGAATTTATCGACGGTCTCCGAAAACAGGGGCAACCGGTTACTTTAATCAGCAGCGGAAGCAGTCTGAAAATCTGTCTGGTTGCCGAAGGTACCGCCGATGTTTATCCGCGTTTTGCACCTACAATGGAATGGGATACAGCTGCAGGTCATGCCATTGCACGTGCAGCAGGTTGCGAAATCTATCATATCGACGAGAAAACACCTTTGCATTACAATAAAGAAAATTTATTGAATCCCTGGTTTATTGTCAAAAGTTAATGATGCGATCTATTATTAAGATTCTATTGTAGTAAATTTAGATTAATCAATACATATAATTGCCAGTTTGTAATTGTTTTTTAACTTTGTGCCTCAATATACAGTTTGGGAACATGAGTTTTGAAATAATTATCGTTTTGGTAACACTGGCCGGAATGGTTGCTGCTTTGATATGGGACAGAATGAGGCCGGGTATGGTGTTACTCAGTGTAGTGGTTGTATTCCTCTGCATTGGGATTCTGACTCCCAAAGAAATGTTGGAAGGCTTTAGTAACCGGGGTATGATTACCGTGGGTATGCTCTTTTTGGTCAGCGAAGGTATTCGTCAGAGCGGAGCACTCGGAAAACTGATAAAACGCCTGTTGCCCGAAGGGAAAACTACCGTGTTTAAAGCCCAGCTACGTATGTTGCCTCCCATTTCGTTTATCTCTGCTTTTTTGAATAATACGCCCGTTGTGGTAATTTTTGCACCGATTATTCAGCGCTGGGCCAAGCAGGTTAAGCTGCCTGCCACAAAATTTCTGATACCGCTTTCGTATGTAACCATATTAGGCGGTATGTGTACTTTGATTGGTACATCAACCAATCTGGTTGTGCATGGTATGATTCTGGAAGCCGGATACAAAGGTTTTACCATGTTCGAACTGGGAAAAGTGGGTATATTCATCGCCATTGCCGGTATGATCTATCTTTTCCTTTTTTCGGGTAAGTTGCTTCCGAGTCTGCGCGAAGATAAATATATGGACGAAGATGCCGGGCCTGGCAATCTGCAGCGTGTGGAAGCTGTACTGGGTTCGCGTTTTCCGGGTATCAATAAAACACTTGGCGATTTTAATTTCACCCGCCATTACGGAGCAATTGTAAAAGAGGTGAAAAGCGGAGGTCTTCAATACACCCGCGATCTGGACAAAGTGGTTTTGCACGAAGGCGATACGTTGATATTATGGGCCGACGATTCGTTTGTTCCTACCTGGGGCGAATCGAGTGTCTTCCTGTTGTTATCGAACGGATCAGAAAGTGAAGAGCCTGTTTCGCGATCGAAACGCTGGTTTGCACTGGGTCTGCTGGTGTTTATGATTGTAGGAGCCACGGTGGGAGAGCTGCCGTTAATGAAAAAGACATTTCCCAATATTCATCTGGATATGTTCTTTTTCGTTTGTATTACGACAATAATTATGGCGTGGACAAAAATATTCCCGCCTAAAAAATATACAAAATATATCTCCTGGGATATTCTGATCACAATTGCCTGCGCATTTGCCATCAGTAAAGCTATGGAGAATTCGGGCTTTGCCGCGTTGATCGCCCAGTATATAATCGGGTTATCGCGCGATATCGGTCCGTATGCATTGCTGGCAATAATTTTTATTATTACCAATGTATTTACAGAATTGATTACAAACAATGCGGCGGCGGCGTTAAGTTTTCCGATCGCACTGGCTGTGGCTACACAATTAGAGGTAGATCCGACGCCTTTTTTCGTGGTGATCTGTATGGCAGCTTCTGCCAGTTTCAGTTCACCGATCGGATATCAGACGAATCTGATTGTTCAGGGTATCGGCAGTTATAAATTTACCGATTTCGTAAAGGTGGGACTGCCGCTGAATGTAATTGCTTTTTTAATTTCGGTATTTGTTATTCCCCTGATTTGGGGCTTTTGATTAAGTGAGAATGAAAGAGAAACAAGATAATATCTATCCTATTTTCGACAGCATGTTGAAACGGGAAGATAAAGAAGATTTATTGAAACAACGCAGTGTGATGATCTGGTTTACCGGATTAAGCGGCTCGGGTAAAAGTACCGTCGCCATTGCGTTAGAACGAGAACTACATCAACGCGGGTTATTATGCCGTATTCTCGACGGGGATAATATCCGCAGCGGGATTAATAATAATCTGAGTTTTTCGGAAGCAGACCGCATCGAAAATATCCGTCGTATTGCCGAGATCAGTAAATTATTTATTGATACCGGCATTATTACTATTGCAGCCTTTATCAGTCCGAACAATGACATTCGCGAAATGGCTGCCGGCATTATCGGTAAAGAGAATTTCCTCGAAATCTTTGTCAGCACATCCATCGAAGAATGCGAACGCCGGGATGTAAAAGGATTATATGCCAAAGCCCGTCGCGGCGAAATCAAAGATTTTACAGGTGTTTCTGCTCCTTTCGAAGCGCCCGAACATCCTGCGCTGGTACTGGATACAGCTGTATTAAGCGTGGAAGAATCCGTGAACCGGTTGTTGGAATTGATTCTGCCACTGGTATCAGTTAATAATGATAATAAATAAATAACCCAATAATATGTCTGATTATAAATTAAGCCATTTGCGTGAACTGGAGGCCGAATCCATCCATATCATCCGTGAAGTGGCAGCCGAATTTGAAAATCCGGTGATGTTATATTCGATCGGAAAAGACTCTTCGGTAATGGTTCGCCTGGCCGAAAAGGCCTTTTATCCGGGTAAAGTACCTTTCCCTTTGATGCATATCGATTCGAAATGGAAATTCAAAGAAATGGTGGAGTTTCGCGATGCCTATGCCAAGAAATATGGCTGGAATCTGATCGTCGAATCCAATACCGAAGCCTTCGAAGCCGGTGTGGGGCCGTTTACGCACGGCAGTAAAGTGCATACTGATCTGATGAAGACAAAAGCTTTGCTTCAGGCACTCGATAAATATAAATTTGATGCCGCATTCGGTGGTGCCCGTCGCGATGAAGAAAAGAGTCGTGCCAAAGAGCGTATCTATTCGTTCCGCGACAAATTCCATCAGTGGGATCCGAAAAATCAGCGTCCCGAATTGTGGGATATCTATAATGCCCGTGTACACAAAGGCGAAAGCATCCGTGTATTCCCGTTGTCAAACTGGACTGAGCTGGATATCTGGCAATACATCCGACTGGAAAATATTCCGATCGTTCCGTTATATTATGCCAAAGAACGTCCGATCGTAGAAATGGATGGTAATCTGATCATGGCGGATGATGAACGTCTGCCCGACAATCTGCGCGAACAGATCAAAATGCGCATGGTTCGTTTCCGCACACTGGGTTGTTGGCCGCTCACAGGAGCTGTAGACAGCGATGCCGATACAATCGAAGCGATTGTGGAAGAGATGATGACAACAACAAAAAGCGAACGTACCACACGTGTAATCGATTTTGATCAGGATGCAAGTATGGAGCAAAAGAAACGCGAAGGTTATTTTTAATTGAATCATTATGACAACACTGAATATAAAAGAGTTTTTAGATAAAGACGAAAAGAAAGATTTACTTCGCTTTCTTACTGCAGGTTCTGTGGATGATGGAAAATCAACGTTGATCGGTCGTTTATTGTATGATAGCAAAAAGATCTACGAAGATCAGCTGGATGCGCTCGAACGCGATAGTAAACGCATGGGGAATGCCGGCGATAACATTGATTATGCACTGTTGCTCGATGGTTTGAAAGCCGAACGCGAACAGGGCATTACCATTGATGTGGCTTACCGCTATTTCAGTACCAATAATCGTAAATTTATCATTGCCGATACTCCGGGACACGAGCAATATACCCGCAATATGATTACCGGCGGTTCTACTGCCAATCTGGCCATTATTCTGGTAGATGCGCGTACCGGTGTGATTACACAGACACGTCGTCATACTTATCTGGTTTCGTTACTCGGAATTAAGCATGTTGTGCTGGCTGTTAATAAAATGGACCTGGTAGATTTTGATCAGGCTGTTTTCGATAAAATTGTAGACGAATATAAAACCTTTGTAGCACCGCTCAATATTCAGGATATCACTTATATCCCGCTTTCGGCACTCGATGGCGATAATGTGGTAGACAAGAGTGAACGCACACCCTGGTATACGGGACAGTCGTTGCTCGAATTTCTGGAAACTGTGCCAATCGATCAGGATCGTAACTTTAGCGATTTCCGCTTCCCTGTACAATATGTGCTGCGTCCGAATCTGGATTTTCGCGGATTTTGCGGAAAAGTGGCCAGTGGCGTAGTGCGTAAAGGCGATACCGTGATGGCTTTGCCTTCCGGAAAAACATCGCGTGTAAAGAGTATTGTTACTTACGATGGTGATCTGGATTATGCTTTCCCTCCGCAAAGTATCACGATCACACTCGAAGATGAGATTGATGTTTCGCGCGGCGAGATGCTGGTGCATGCCGATAATCTGCCCGTTGTAGACCGCAATTTCGAAACCATGCTGGTCTGGATGGATGAAGAGCCGATGGATTTATCCAAACAATTCTTTATCAAGCAGACTACTAATCAGACGCGTGCACGCATAGATTCAATTCGCTATAAAGTGAATGTAAATACAATGGAGCATCTTACGCTCGAAAACGGTCTGCTTACCGAAGCAACCGTTCCGATGAAACTGAATGAGATTGCCAATGTATTGATCACAACCGGAAAAGAATTATTCTTCGATCCGTATACAAAAAATAAAGAAACAGGCGCTTTTATTCTGATTGATCCGATCACCAACAATACATCGGCCGTAGGTATGATTATCGATAAAGCTGATGTGCGTGAGATGGCTACAGAAGAGGCCTGGGCTGTTTTAAATCTGCCTGAACTGGGCATTGATAAAACACACTACGACGCGATACGTAAAGTATGTGATGCGTTAAAAACACAGGGCATTCCTGTAAAATGTATAACAGATAACAACTAAATTATGGGTTTACTGCAATTTGATAAATTGCCTATTAATACATTGGTAGGTGCCGATTGGGAAACATTTAAGGCCGTTACCGCTGGTAAGACCATTGATAAAGGTTTTCGGAATAAATATTATCTGACTAAATCAGTTTGCCGCCTGTTGAGCCTGATGCAGCCGTTCGAGGACAGCCGTTACAAAAAACTGGCTAAACAGCCGCTCGAAATGGATCCTGTTTTTATTCTGGGTCATTGGCGCAGTGGAACAACCTTTATGCACAATGTATTTTCGTGCGATAAGCATTTTGGTTATAATACAACTTATCAGACCGTTTTTCCGAATCTGATGCTTTTCGGACAGTCTTTCTTTAAGAAAAATATGTCGTTTCTGATGCCCGATAAGCGTCCGACAGATAATATGGAACTGAAAGTCGATCTGCCACAGGAAGAGGAATTTGCGCTGGCTAATATGATGCCTTATACCTATTATAACTTCTGGTTTTTCCCGCAACAGATGCTGGAGTATTGCGATAAATACCTGTTATTTGATACAATACCCGAAGCTGAGCGTCAGGTATTCAAAGATACCTTCCTGAAATTAATCAAGATTTCACTCTGGAATACAAACGGAACGCAATTCCTCAGTAAGAATCCGCCGCATACCGGTCGTGTAAAAACATTGGTGGAAATGTTTCCCAATGCCAAATTTGTTTATCTGAAACGCAATCCGTATACAGTTTACGAAAGTACACGCAGTTTCTTTACCAATACAATTCAGCCGCTTCGTTTGCAGAATATTACAAACGAAGAATTAGAGAAAAACTTCATCGAAGTCTATCGTCGTCTGTTCTATAAATTCGAAGATGAAAAACATCTCATTCCCGAAGGTAATCTGTATGAAATTAAATTCGAAGATTTTGAACAAGATGCCTTTGCTTTAACAGAAGATATTTATAAACAACTGAACATTCCTAATTTTGAAGCGTCGAAAGGCGATATCGAAAATTACCTGAGTAAAAAGAAAGGTTATAAGAAGAATCAGTATAAATACGATGATAAAACAATTAAAATCGTAGAAGATAACTGGGGCATGGCGCTGAAAGAGTGGGATTATCAATTGTAAGAAAAATGAACAAGTATTTTAAACTAAGCGGCATGGCTCTTATGGTAGCTTTTGCCGGCCAAAACTGTTATGCCCAGACGCATGCAAAAGGTGAAATCGTTACTTTCCCGTTTGGTGATATGAATCAATGGGTAGTACGCGAAATTAAAGAATCGAGTGTGATTGGCGGAAATACAAAACAGTTATTCGAAATCGGTCCCGTCGATACCATCAAAGGCAGCGATGCTTATATTAATCAGGGTGGTTCGCCCTGGGCAAATTCAAATGTGATGGCCAAAGTAACCGGCGTAACAAAAACAAATACATCTGTTTTTCCGGAGCGCCGTGATGATGGCTGGTGTGCCCGTCTCGAAACACGCATGGAAAGTGTTAAAGTATTGGGATTGCTGGATATAGAAGTGGTTGCAGCCGGATCTGTATTTTTAGGATCCGTATTAGAGCCGATTAAAGGAACAAAAAATCCACAGGGAATGTTAAATAGTGGGATACCTTTCTCTGAAAAGCCCGAAGCTCTGATTTATGATTATAAATTAAAGCTGGCTCCTCAGAAAAATCGCATTCGCAGTACCGGATTTGGTAAAAAAACGACAATTGCCGGTCAGGATTCGATTGCAACGATTTTATTGCTGCAAAAGCGTTGGGAAGATGAGAACGGAAATCTCTTTGCAAAACGTGTGGGAACAATCGTACAGCGCTACACAGACAGTACAAACGGCTGGGTGAACGGAGCTGAATATCCGATTCTGTATGGTGATATTACGAATCATCCCGACTATAAAGATTATATGCGTATTCAGGTAGAAGAACGATATGGCATAAATAGTCAGGGTAAAAATGTACCGATTCAGGAAGTTGGCTGGGCCGACGAAGGTGAAGCGCCTACACACATGGTTTTGCAGTTTACATCCAGTCACGGCGGTGCTTATATCGGTTCGCCGGGCAATACAATGTGGATAGATAATGTAAAACTGAAGTATTAAATATAACAGCTATGGATAGTAAGGATAGAATTCAGGCACTGCGTGACGAATTGAGACAGCATAATTACAATTATTATGTACTCTCAATGCCAACCATTTCCGATAAAGAGTTCGATGATAAAATGCACGAACTGCAGGAACTGGAAAAAGCACACCCTGAATATGATGATCCCGATTCGCCCACGCAGCGGGTCGGAAGCGATATTTCGAAAGAATTTAAGCAGGTCACTCATATCTATCCTATGCTGTCGTTAGGCAACACCTATTCGCTCGAAGAGGTGCGCGATTTTTATGTACGCACGGCACGCGATCTGAACGAACCGTTCGAGATTGTGGGCGAATTGAAATACGACGGCACATCCATCTCTCTGATTTACGAAAACGGAAAACTGATTCGTGCCGTAACACGCGGTGACGGGACGCAGGGCGACGATGTAACAGTGAACGTGCGTACCATCCGTTCCATTCCATTGCAGCTGATCGGATCAGGTTATCCGGATCAATTTGAAATCCGGGGCGAAATTTTACTGCCCTGGGCCGAATTCGATCGCATCAACAAAGAGCGCGAAGAGCAGGAAGAACCGCTTTTTGCCAATCCGCGTAATGCCGCTTCGGGCACACTGAAACAACTGAATCCGCAAATTGTGGCAGCCCGCAAACTGGATGCCTACTTTTATTATTTGCTGGGCGAAAACCTGCCTGCCGATACACATTACGAAAATATGCAGATTGCCCGCACCTGGGGCTTTAAAGTGCCTGATGTGATGCGTAAATGCAGCACGCTCGAAGATATCAATGATTATATTACCTATTGGGACACCGAACGCAAGCATTTGCCGGTGGCTACCGATGGTATTGTGCTGAAGGTGAACTCGCTGCGTCAGCAACGCAGCCTGGGTGCCACTTCGAAAGGGCCGCGCTGGGCCATTGCCTTCAAGTTTCAGGCCGAACGGGTAGAAACCCGCTTAAATTCAGTTTCTTTCCAGGTAGGTCGCACGGGCACAGTTACGCCTGTGGCGAATCTGGAGCCTGTATTACTGGCCGGAACTACCGTAAAACGTGCTTCATTGCACAATGCCGATATCATTGCCGGTCTCGATCTGCATCTGGGCGATCAGGTGT
>CAMTPG010000064.1 GCA_947074335.1 uncultured Parabacteroides sp. | reverse complement strand
GAATTGAATAATGGCGTAGTAATGCCGGTTTTGGGATATGGCGTTTTTCAGGTATCACCTCTCGAATGCGAACGTTGTGTTCTGGAAGCTATCCATGCGGGATATCGTTTAATTGATACGGCTCAGGCCTATTATAATGAAGAGGGTGTGGGTCGTGCCATGACAAAAAGCGGAGTGCCGCGTACCGATCTTTTTATTACCACTAAAGTATGGATCACCAATTCGGGTGAAGAGAAGGCCGCGCAGAGTATCGACGAATCCTTGCGTAAACTGAGTACTGATTATATCGATCTGCTGTTGATTCATCAGCCTTTCGGTGATTATCCGGGAACATGGCGGGCTATGGAAAAGGCCGTAAGAGCGGGAAAAGTGCGGGCAATAGGTCTTTCTAATTTCTATCCCGACCGTTTTGTTGATCTGGCCGAATATGCCGAAATAAAGCCGGCTGTAAATCAGCTGAAAACAAATGTATTCTCTCAGCAATGGGATGCCGAAGCTGAAATGAAACCATATAATACGCGGCTTATGGCGTGGGCGCCGCTTGCACAGGGTGACCCGGATCTGCTCACCAATCCGCTCCTGAAGCATCTGGCCGAAATAAAGGGGAAAACGGTTCAGCAGGTGGCTTTACGTTATTTAATTCAGCGCGACATTATTGCTATTCCGAAGAGTACTCATCCGGAGCGGATGCGTCAAAATCTGGATCTGTTTGATTTCTCGCTTACTCACGAAGAGATGGAAACGATGCGCACACTGGATAAGCCGGCTGATTTTCGTTTTTCTCACCGGAATCCGGAGCTTGTGAAGTTTCTTCTCAATTATGACAAACAATTTAATCCGGATAATAAATAATAATTATAAATTAGTACTTTAATAAACAGATCGTTTATCTCGTGCAGTGTCTTACCGTAGCAAAGGGCAGCACTGCGGGGGATAATCGTACTTAAATAAATCAAGATGAAACATATCGTAATCATTAGCGGACATACACATCTTGCCGGATCGATAGCCAATAAAACGATTATCGAAACACTGGCCAACCGGTTGCCGGAAGCAGAAATTGTAAAACTGGATGAATTGTATCCCGATTTCAGAATCGATATTGAAACAGAACAACAACGGCTTCTGAAAGCGGATATCGTGGTGTTGCAGTTTCCGCTGTTCTGGTATTCGGCGCCTTCTATTCTGGAACGCTGGATGGAAGAGACTTTTCAGCATGGGTTTTCGCACGGCAGAACAGGTGATAAACTGAAAGGTAAAAAGCTGATTCTCTCTTTTACTACCGGTGCGCCCGAAGAGGCATACAGCCATACGGGTGTGATGGGAAATACGCTGGATGAGTTTCTGGCTTGTTTCAGGGCGACCTGCCGGCTCACTCAGATGGCGTTTGGAGGTACGGTCTATACCTGTGGTGTTAGCTATGGCAACCGCACATCGCCTGAGCTTCTTGAGCAGCAGCAGACTTTATCGACCGATCATGCAGAACGTCTGATTCAACTGCTCAAAACCTGCTGATGCTGGAAGATCGGTTACATCAGCTCGATGATATCATTTTCAGTTGTTTTTTACCCGGCGACTGGCTGAGTGAGTGGCGCATGCCGAATCATGTGCTTGTGTTTGTTTATGCCGGTATCATGCAGGTGGAATTTAACGACACACGTTTGTTGGTTAGGCCGGGTGAGTATGTTTTTCTGAAGCGGGATCATTTGGTTCGGCTTTATAAAACAGCATACGAAGGTGAAACATATAAGGCTGTCAATATCCGGCTGGGCAGTAAAACATTACGCCAGTACGTGAACCGCCATAAAGAACTAATAATCAGGAGTGACGAGAAAGAACGGATCACCGAATCGGCCCGTCTGTTACCGCCTACTCCCGAAATAACGGCATTGTTTGCGGAATTGATACCCCATTATGACCAATCGCTGGTTGTGCCCGAGGGCTTTACCGCCGAAATTACGGATAAAGCCATAACATCCCTTTTACAAACGGATGAAAAATTTTATCCGCTTCTGTTCGATTTTCTGGATACCTGGAAAATTAATCTGCCGGAATTTATGGAGACAAATTTTTCGCAGGATATGTCGATTCGTGATTTTGCGCTTTACTCCGGACGATCGCTGGCTACCTTTAAACGCGATTTTGCCAAATTCTCGAATCTGCCGCCCGAAAAATGGCTGATCACCCGCCGTCTTGAAGCGGCTTGTAAGTTATTGAAAGAGGATAAAAAAAGTGTGAGCGAAGTTTGCTGGAATGTTGGATTTCGCAGTCGCTCACATTTTACTACCGCTTTTAAACGCCGGTATAACAGGTTACCGTCGGAAGTTTTGCGGGAAGGATAAACAGGTTTCATACCGGCTTTTATACTCCGCCCTCCTCAGGCACCGACTCCGCCGGTATCCGGATTGCAGCTTTTCGTAACGGTGCAGGAAAACCTTCGGCTTTACGCCGGAGATAATCTTTTGTACGATAGGGATCCAGTCGTTTACCCGGCGGTAAAGGGCGATTGCGGTCCATGTACCACAACAGTAATGATAACTCTTTACGCATATTGGCAGGCATAAGCAACATCGAACGACCGCCAGGTGCAGTGAGATGAAGCGAGCGGGTATCCATGCCTCCGCTCGGAATAATGGCGTCATCACAAAACGGAAATGTTATGGTCTCTCCTTTCATCCAGCTTCTCAGCCATCGTTTAGGCTTTTCTACCATACCGGTGCGGCGGTAAAATCGCCTTTGAATGAAAAAGCCCTGATTAATTCCGGCATAGCCAAAAAGGTTTCTACTATAAAAAGAAAATCGAGCGGTATCATTGCCACAAGCTTTAAAACGCCCCTGAATGTTTTATCGATCATCAGCACTTCATCGTCCAACTGATCAAAAAACAGTTCCGTATCTTCATCCGGCATCGTATCGATTGAATATCTATAGCAGATCGTTAAATATTTTGCCCTTTAAAAGGCTCTTTTAAAAAATCCAACCATATTTATTTTTTCGGTTTATTTATTGATATTATGAATTGATACAAAGGGTTGTTTCAAGCCTGTGAAATTTCTGATACCGGGAATCAGGGTAATCTGTTTCTGTTTATTTTATAAAACTTCATGTTACCCGAAATTACTTCGTTGGCAGAAGTTATCTCATTGTCAAACTCTTCAAGTTTAAATTT
This sequence comes from uncultured Parabacteroides sp., assembly GCA_947074335.1. GTDB lineage: Bacteria > Bacteroidota > Bacteroidia > Bacteroidales > Tannerellaceae > Parabacteroides. The sequence continues at coordinate 7,728 of CAMTPG010000064.1, read as the reverse complement.
CAGATAAGTTATTAACTGATCCAGCTGTTCGTCGGTCAGGATATTTGCATTGCGAATATCGCTTAACTTTAAATCTTGCAGATACGGAGATACAGCAGGAAGCATTGTGTAGAGTTGCTGAACATCCGACAAAGTTGCCTCCTTACGCCATTTGGCATTATCACATTCGATGCGGCCGCTGTTTCTTACAGCCTCTTTAAAGGTGCGATAAAGATGTTTTCTGATTTTTCGTGTTGAAGCATATCTGATTTCAGATGAATCTGCAGAAAAAAGCTCCGTCGAATCTGTCGCCAGGTCTAAATCTGCGATCAGATCTGCCTCATCCATTGCACGCAATTCATTACGTACCTGTACCAGACTGCGTGTTTTCTTTTTAGGCGATTTCTTTGTTCCGTGAATATCAACCGACATCCGGGTAACTTCTTCAAGCCAGGATTTTATCGGTTCGCTCTCTTTTTCGGTGATTAATAAGAATACAGGTTGCGTTAGAGTATCCCGGGCCATAAGTGTGATGCGTTTTGTTCGCTCTGTCCAGGGTATATTCTGCGATTGGAACACGGCGCGGTATCCTTCATCAATTTTACGATCCTGCTTCAGATTATACAAGGCATGGAGTTTCTGATCGTACCGGTCTTTTGCATTATCTGTTGATGAAAAGGCTTTGTTGAATGCAGCAATAAGAGACTGGTTATCCTCTTTTACCTGGTTCAATAAGGTCTCAGTAGATGATACCAAAGCGTCGGTAGTAAGATATTCGCCTTTGGTAGGAAACACAATCATACCCTGTGTAGCACTGTTTGCGGGATAATCCAGCATATAATTGTTGTGTGTATTCTCACTGAAAGAGTTTGCTCTGCGTACCTGATCGGCATAGACCCACAGGTTACGTTTATTTTCAATCTGACGGGCAGCATATCCTTCTATGATATCGGTAGCCTGAAGTACATAATTATTATAGCTGTCGTTTTCTTTGGCATACAACTGAAAGGCCAGCAGGCGGCCGTTGGCTTTGTTCAGTTTATCGACAATCTGTTTATCGGTATGCACATTGCTGGTAATATTTTCGCCGATATTGATAAAGAAATTTGTGGATGCAGGAGCCTGCATGGCCAGGTTGAGAGCCATATCCAACGATTGCCAGGGTTTGGCTTTTTCTGTGGGCGACTGTACCAGCTGATCCATATGATCTACCATCCAGTTCACGATACCGGTAACACTGCTTTGCGTGGTCGACTGGTTATTGCCGGCTATTAAAGTGAATGTATAATCATACTCATTTTTATCGGCAAAGAAAGGGATCATATTCTGTATCGCATTGATCATGGAAGGAAGCTGCGAATTCAAAGAGGCCGACGGTTCGATCGAGAAATAGATATTTAATCGTTTCAACTCACGTTCAATCTCCAGGCGTCGGTTATATGAAATTGCATTTCCCTCTACATTATAAATCACATTATTGCCGGGATCAATGGCATTGTAAGTAGTGATAGTGCGGAATGTCATGGCCGAATCGGGAAACGACGGGGCAATAACCGGAGCAATCTGCAGTAATCCCGACTGCGAAGCACAGACATCGGCAGGTGCATACCATACGCGCTGACCTGCATTCTCTATCATTCGTGCATCAATCCAGCCGAGCATGATATCGGATGCATTGTCGGCCGTGATTGAAGGCTCACTGCCAATCAGCCATTTTTTTCCGTCGGCAGAAAGTTGATATTGATAAATAAGCTGATAAAGAGCTGCATATTTATAAATTTCGGAAAGACGCGGATCGGCGAAAAGTTTTACCGAATCCTGCTCCATAAACGATTCCGGATAGAACAGCGTAGTGGTATCTGATATGGCTGTAAATGCGAGGTTTTTAAAACCGGTACGCACATCGGTCGAAGAGGTATTGCAGAGCAATAGTTGCGACCGGTCTGCCCAGCCGTAGTAGTCGGCTTTCTTACGATTTGTCAGTTTCTCATTCTTGAGTATTTCGGGATTGTATTTTACCAGTTTCAGGTATTTGCCGTTACGTTTTGAGCCTATTACAAGCATAGGTTCCATCATCGACATCTCTTTAACCACAACTTTGCCTCCGGGTTTCAGTGTGGTCGGATTTTTATCGGATAACGAATAAACAATCCATGCGCTTTGCCCGGCCTCCGAGCGCGGCATTCGGATTGTATCGCCCAGGAAGTTTTCGGTATAAACGGCGGGACGTTTCTTTGCCTTGGTAAACGAATTTACCGGTTTACAAGCCGATAAAAAACAAGCGGGGATTAGTGTAAGAATGAAATATTTTTTCATATCTGTATAGTAATTATTTATTGCTGTAATTTATTAATTTGTTGCAGATTACTTAATTCATCTGCGCGAGCTGTGATTTGCTGCTTTGCATAACCGTGATTTTCTTTATGCATGCATTATCGCCTTCGGGCATATCCACAATGACCACGTCAATGGATAATTTTCCTTTGCCGGTTATTCTTAACCCCTGGCAATAGGAATAAAAATCGTTGAATTTATTATTGTTGATTACTACTTCCGCTTTCTGATTCCGGCAGAGATAATTATTTACAATATAATTGTAGTTGTTGTTAAACGGTTTGCCATCGGCTATGGCCTGTAGTTTTTCGCGGATGTCTTCCCCTTTAATGCTCATGGCATCGGACGAATCATCTTCGGTATATTGCGGATAAATTTCGATCAGATGCATGATCGGATACTGCGTATTTTCGGTATGCAATTCGATGTGGTAAATACCCGGTTCCGAATAGCTGTAAATCGGATTTTGTTCGCGTGAGTCGACCATACCGCTCTCGCCAAATACCCAGCGCCATTGTTTATCGTTGCCTACGGCCTTGAAAACAATAAATTCGCCCTGCATGGCCGTTTCGGGAGCCTGAATCTCCATCAGACGGGATAATGATTGCTCTCTGTTTTCTTTGACATTCACGGTAAATAATTTTTCTTTTGTTCCGTTTACGGTAACCCGGATACGGTATTGACCCGGCTGATTGTATTTGTATCTTCCGGTATTTTTATCGGATGTATCTCCGTTACCAAATTCCCAAAGCAAGAAATCTGCATTTTGCGTACTATCCGAAAAGATAAAATCTTCTCCGACCGAGAGATTGGTGTTCGACAATTTTGCTTTAACCTCCGTTTCGGGAGCACATGACTGCATCAGAAAAGTAAAGCCCGTTACAACAAGTCCGGTTATAAATACTTTGATCAGTGATTTCAGATTAATACATTTTTTCATCTTATCTTCTTTTTTGATTTTTATCTAATTCGTCACCTTTACGGGTGAGTCCCATTTCACATTGTTGTAAATTCTCACGAAACCGTTCTACATTGGCCTGTTTGCTCCACAATATTTTTTTGTCGGCAAACCACATGTCATAGAATTGAGCCGTATGATAAAATACTTTGTAGCGTACATCCACCGCATTTTTTTCGTATACACTCTTCAGATCGGCAATCAGAAATTTGATATCACTCTCCTCGAATGAGGCATTGACACCGGGATCGAACCGCTCAATGCGCAGATAGAGCGAATCGCATAGTTTATTGTAAGCCGTCTGGTCGGCAATCAGCCGGTTCTGACGATCGGCTTTCTTCACAATCGTATCTTTGTGTGAGCCGAAATTATTCTGGTTTAATTTGATATAAAAGAACAGAAAGACACCGCTGCAGATACTAAAAATAAGCATCACCACAAGCATGGCGCTGATCTTATCGCGTTTACGTATATTTTTTTTATTCATCTGATTATAATTTATCGTTTAATACCTTCGAGTGATAATTTGCGTGCTGCCTGACGATCGGCTGTAATACACCGGTTTAAATCCTGACGTACGATATCTTCCATATTCGACAGGATGCCAATCGAGTCTTTTACGGCCAGAAACCGGTTCATCGAATTAATCAGTTGTTTATACAGCAACATATCGCTGTCGTTCATCCGGCTTAAATCGGTAAGCAGCGACATTTTCCGGTCGCTCACGGCATGTTTAACCGCGATATTATTGATTCGGGCATCCGAATTGACCAGTACAATATAGTTATACAGCGAATCTACCCGCTCTACCACATCGATTTGCGAAGTAAAAGTATGATCAAACACATCGGTGCGCGATTCGATCTGAGACAGCTCGTGTGTATAGGTAGAGAAATAACAAAAAGTCATGAGTACAAAAAACAAAATAGTAATCAGCATATATATCGAAAATGACAGATAGCCTTTCCATACGGATTTATGATTAATTGCTTTCATTGTGTGATTATAAATATGTGTTTTTACCTAAATAATATGTTTTATCTTTTCCTTTTCCGAACGAAAAACCTCTGCTCTTTCGTTCGGGTTCTGTTTTTATATCGATTTCCATATCTGCATCCAGCAGCATATCACATAAGAAACGCATGATTTTATCGCCCCGGTTCTCTTTAATGAATTCGCTGCATTTTGCTGCATTGATGCCGGAAACGGTTACCTGCATTTTTTCGGTCAGCCGCATGCCGGTGTCGGATTTCAATACAAAAGTATGTCCCAGCCGCGGTGGTGTTTTCGGTTCGTTTTTCGTTGTTGCGGCAGTTTGCACCACAATACGCTGAATGCGAACCTCTACGCCCATGATATAGCCCATGGCACGGGAAGCACCCTGCAAATCCCCGCGCAAAGCCGAAAGATGCGGTATCACCCGGATAAAGCGCATGGCATCGTCTCTGTGCATAATCGAGATGATATCCCAGTATTGGGCATAGAAACCGCAAAGAGAATCGTACGAGAGCGCATTATCATATTGCAGCTCTTTGCGGTTGATATGGGTCAGAAAGTAATCGGACTCCACCTCAAACAGCTGCATAAAGCGTCTGATCTCATGCTCTGATTCGCGATCCTGCCTGATACGGTGTATAATCTCACGGATATCCCGCTCATTCTCGGAATGCTCTCCGGTAAAGAATAAACCTTCTGTTACCGAATCGTAAATCCCGTCTCTGCCGCTCTCAATTTCCACATACGATTGTCCGGGATTTAAATAGGGATATTTGAGCGAAATGTTTTCTATTTCGTGCAATACACCTTCGGCACCGGCTTTACGGCGGGTAATCACGATATCGTCGGCAGACAGGCCGGCCTCTATCAGATTAGCCGCCAGCAGCGCGGCGCTGTAATCCGGATGACGCTCAATGCCTGCACGAAGCTTTGATATATTTTCTGTCAGATCCATACTGCGGAGGATTAATCAAAGACCATAAAACTGCGACGCTCTTCTGTTTCGTTGTTGCCGCCACTAACCGAAACCACCAGACTTTCTTTATGCTGACCAATGTATTCTAACCGGCTTAACCGTTCGCATAACTCGGTTAAAGTGGAAAGAAATGACTCCAGACGAACCATTACGGAGCGTATGTTGAGATGATCATATTCCATCTCCATAGTCGATGATAACAACTCCTGAAAAGAGCCCGGCGTAACATCACTCCATTCAAAGAAATATTTCAGCAGCTCATCTTTCTGAATGCCCGGCATACACAACAAACTTGTATAGCAGTGCGCCGCCAGTGTACAGATATATTCGGCCATAAGAACCGGTGCAATAGCTGTTCCGGCATTTTTCAGATTGAAATGAACAGACATTAAATAGCGCAAAATCTCTTCGCTCATGGAGCGTATATTGAGTCCCAGCTCATTGCCTGCCGTACGCTCATTCACTTTGGTTATGATAGTAAGCGAAGAGCGACGCAGAGAGAAGAACATTTTGTCGAATCGTTTAAAATAATCTATCAGTTCGGGATGAGCCGACATGTTGCGGCACGAAGGGATATAGTTGGTATCAACCACATAGCGCTGGCCCTGTCGGCGCATCTTCCCGATTGTAAGATAATGAGCTCCGAAAGTAGATAAACTGATCTGTTCGGAAGCTACGATATGCAGTCTGTACATCGGTTCGCTGTCGGGATGACGCGGCGGTTCTTCCATCGGATCAATTTCGCCTGTTACAATGCGAATATAGGGATCGACCGATAAAATGACATCCCAGGTCTGGTAGTTTTGATGATCGGGATCGCCGGCCTCTGCCGAATATAATATGGACAGCGGAGGCTCATTGATACCCGGATTAAAGGCTATGTATTCTCCGGAGGCTGTTATGGCATTGCAATTGTACAGCGTTACTTCAACATGATTCGATATATGTTCTCTGATTTGTATACCTGTTTCCTGGTTTGCATCTCTCAATGGCAACAGTCCGAAATCATTCTTTGTGATAAAAACAGAACGACTTGCCGACAATTCTTTAAGAAAATAATTTTCTGTCTGTATAAAATGTTTAGGACAGATTTGCATATCTTCCTGCCAGTTTACTAATTTGTTTGTTTTCATATTAATCAACTATCGTATATTCTTTTACTCGTTTTGCTATAATAAAACTACCCTCTCCTATGCGGTTTTCTCTTACCGTCAACTCACAGTCTATATACCGTTTGGGAAGAAAAACACTGTTATGTTTATAAAAAATCCAGTTTTGCTCTTCATTATTTTCTTTATAAGCGATGGCCGCCAGCGGTGATTTTTTATTATAATCCTCGATCAGGCGTTTTACCCAGACACCAAACGGAATGTCATCAGGCACTTTCCCTTTCAGACACAGAGGCTCTTTATCTCCCTCCTGTTTATAAACTTCGAGAGAGACTACATTAAGGCGTTCAAAATCGAGGTGTTCATACAGATCGACACTTCCGCTGTCACTGAATTTCCATAATTTATAGATCGGAGTAGGAATATCTAAATACAACCTGTACGACTGCATAAAGAGCGATACCAACAGTACCGGCAGCATAGAGGTAGAGGCCCATAAACCATATTTCAGATCATTACACAGATTGAATACCACGGTAAAGAAGAGCATGGATACAATCAGAATAAAGAGTGTAAGTATCAATTCCGTTTTATATTTATCATTGTCTTCAAATACCCATCCCGTAAATTTTCTATTATACCAGCCACATACCATATAAAGTACCGACAGCCACAAATAGCCATAAGGCATAAATTTATAATTCAAAAAACCCGATAATGCCGGTAGCACCAATACTAATACTGCTCCGAGAAAGTATCCGATCAGACGTTTATTACCTAAGAGAGCATTCTTCTTAGCTATAAAAACACCTAAACCTGCAAGCAACAGCCCCAAAACAGGCCACAGCAGGTAAGTCATTGTTAATCCTTTAAAAAATGATGTCATATTGTATGTTGTATTTGTCTTTTTATATTTTTATTCTTTCGTTTGTTCCGGATTCACCTCCGGAGGAATCTTAATTTTGGCAGCTCGTAACGGAGCCGGAAAACCCGCTGCTTTGCGTCTCAAATAATCCCCGGCGCGGTAAGGATCAAGTCTTTTTCCGGGTGGCAATGGCCGATTGGGATCCATATACCATAATAAAAATGAAAACTCTTTGCTCATATCGGCACGCATCAGCAGCATGGAGCGCCCGTTCGGAGCATTCAGGTGAAGCGAAACAGCTCCCATGCCTCCGCTCTGAGTAATGGCCTCGTCACAGAACGGAAATGTTATGGTTTCTCCTTTTATCCAGCCCCTTAGCCATCGTTTAGGCATTTCTACCATACCTGTCCGGCGATAAACTTTTTGCTTATAGTTGCCGGGCGCTATGAGAACGACGATCGGAAGAGCACACGTCTGCACTCCAGTCACATTCATAAATCTCGTATGCCGT
>CAMTPG010000063.1 GCA_947074335.1 uncultured Parabacteroides sp. | reverse complement strand
AAAGATAATCTTCGGCAGAAACTTATCTCTTCGGATCTGTTTGAATTCTTTTTCGAGCAAATATTTCAATTTCATACTTACAAACGGATTTTAAATCGTTTCACACTAATCGCAACCAGCACCAGCACCATCAGAGCCAGAATTCCCAATTCTTTCTGAATGGCACTAAATCCCAAACCCTTAATCATAACATCCTTTACGGCAGATATATACCATTTCGCCGGCACAATATTTGAAACCCACTGCAGGATATCGGGCATATTTTCGATCGGAAATATCATGCCGCTCAGCAACATAACCGGCAGCATCAGAGCCATCGAACTGATCAGCATGGCTGCCTGTTGCGAATCGGCAATGGTAGAAATCAGGATGCCCAGACAGAGTGCCACCAGTGTATAAAGCAACGAAAGAAAAATCAGCAGAGCCAGACTGCCGGCAATGGGCACACCAAGCAGAAAGCGGGCCAGCAACAGAATGGTGGCAATATTCACCATACTGATTACCAGATAAGGCGTTACTTTGGCCAGAATAATATAAATCGGTTTAACCGGCGATACCAGCAAAACCTCCATAGTGCCCGTTTCTTTTTCGCGCACAATTCCGACCGATGTCATCATGGCACAAATCAAAATCAGAATCAATCCCATCACGCCGGGCACAAAATTATAGGCACCCAGCATCTGTGGATTGTAAAGCAGCAGTACGTCTGCACGAATTCCCTGCGGAGCGCCATAAAGGGCAATGGTCTGGTCGGTATCAAGTTGCGGCCGCGGCAATCGGTTGGCAGCCGCCCATTGTGTGATAATAGCCGTGGCATAGGCTGTGAGCTGGGTGGCTTCGTTCGGATCGCTGGCATCAGCCAGCAGTTGGATTGCACCTTGCGGATGCGAGGCTGAAGCATATTTATCAGGAATCACCACTGCCATTCTGATTTTACCTTCGCGAAAAAGTTGTTGTGCCTCACCGATATTCCGAACTTCGTAAGCCAGATCAAAATAATCGCTGGCATCCAGACAGGCTGTAATCTTTCCGCTAATCTCACTATGATCCATATCCAGCACGGCAATCGGTGCGCGCCGGATTTCGGTAGTAATGGCATATCCGAACAGCACAATCAGCACAATCGGCATGATAAGCAGTATCAACACCGTTCGCTGATCTCGAAAGATATGATAAAACTCCTTTTTTACAAATGCAATAAACTGTTTCACAGGCTACTCTCCTCTCGTTGCTTTGCGCGCCAGCGCATAAAATACTTCATCCATGGTTTCGGCATGGAATTGATTTTTCAGTATATCGGGACGATCAAGGGCTTCGATACGCCCGTCCACCATAATCGAAACACGATCGCAATACTCGGCTTCATCCATATAATGGGTGGTTACAAAAATGGTTATCCCGCGTGCGGCAGCCTGATAAATCAGCTCCCAGAATCGCCGCCGGGTAACCGGATCCACACCGCCAGTCGGTTCATCCAGAAAGACGATGCGCGGCTCATGAATCACGGCTACCGAAAAGGCCAGCTTTTGCTTCCAACCCAGCGGCAGGGCTTCTACCAGCGTATTCCGTTCGGCTTTCAGATCGAGCAGATCGAGCAATTCGTCGCTCTTCGTCGCAATCTGTTTATCGGTGAGTCCGTAGATTCCGCCAAAAAGCCGGATGTTTTCCCATACTTTGAGATCGCCGTATAAAGAGAACTTCTGACTCATATATCCGATATTCCGTTTAATCCGGTCGGATTCTTTATACACATCAAAACCTGCCACTCTGGCAGTTCCAGACGTGGGTTCCAGCAGTCCGCAGAGCATACGGATAGCTGTTGTTTTTCCGGCGCCGTTCGCTCCGAGAAATCCAAAAATCTCCCCCTGATTCACCTCAAAGCTGATGTGATCGACGGCTGTAAACCGTCCGAAGGTTTTTGTGAGTTGATCTGTTTCTATAACTTTCACGCGATTCATTTATAGCAGATGATAAACCACATCGCCATCCGATTTCAATTTCATGGCGATGAAATAAAATTCGATCGTCATGGAATCCGTTTTCCTTCGGCAGGCCTGTTTCGGTTTTTCATCCGGTTATTGATCAGATTCCGGCCGGTTGCTCTTCGAGTGCCATAAAACAATCTTCGATTCCGGGCGGAATGGTTTTTATTGAAATATCAGAAAAGCCCTGTTCCGTTAACCGGATTTTCAGCTTTTCGATGAATGTGGCGGTGCCTTGGGCTTGTGCCTGCGACTGACTAATTGTCAGATGATGGGCATCGCCAAAAGAGAAGCAGGAATGAACGCCCGGATAACGTCGCAGCTCCAACAGCAGCGGATACATGGGCGTACCGTGTACGGCAATCAACACATCGCTGAAAGCCTGCCGGATATGTTCCGGCGTATCAATCGATAAGCAGCGACCTTCGCGCATCAGTGCAATACGGTTACAACGGGCGGCTTCATCCATATATGGAGTCGATACCAGAATCGTAATGCCCTGATTGCGCAGACGCTCCAGCATATCCCAGAATTCCACACGCGAAACCGGATCCACTCCCGTAGTCGGTTCATCCAAAAACAATACATCCGGCTTATGAATCAGTGCACAGCACAAAGCCAGCTTTTGCTTCATCCCACCCGATAATTTACCGGCTTTGCGGTGCTTAAAGGGTTCGAGTCGTTCGTAAATATCACGGATCAACGCATAATTTTCCTGCAACGAAGTTTTAAACAGTGTGGCAAAGAAGTTCAGATTTTCTTCCACCGTCAGATCCTGATACAACGAAAACCGACCCGGCATATAGCCGATACGCTGCCGCAGCGCCTTATAATCGCGCACCACATCGAGTCCGCAAACGGTTGCCGACCCCGCATCTGCCAGCAGCAGTGTAACCAGAATACGGAACAGTGTGGTTTTACCGGCTCCGTCGGGACCGATCAGACCAAAGAGTTCGCCCGGCGCAATATCAATAGAGAGCGCCTCCAATGCCTGCACACTGCCATACGATTTACTGATTTGTTGTATCCGGATGCCGTTGTTCATCACTGTTACTGTTAGAATTCAACTTCACCATACTGACCGATCTTCAGATAACCATCGTTTTTCACTGCCACTTTGATGGCATAGACGAGGTTATCGCGCTCACTGCGGGTTTGGATATTCTTGGGTGTAAACTCTGACTGATCTGATATCCAGGTAATTACGCCCGGATAATTCCGACGCTCATGCTCGCCAAAATCGGCATACACCTGTACCTGCTGATCCAGCCGGATCTCGTTGAGCTGCGCCGCCGTAACATAGGCACGCAGATGGATCAGTTCGAGATCGGCAATTTTATACAACGGTTTGCCATTGCCCGTTACCTCGCCAGGTTCGGCATATTTTACAAGCAGCGTGCCTGTCTGCGGATTGATAATGCGGCATTTCTGCAACTGATCTTCGATCTGCATAATCTGCCAGAACAAACTCTCCACATCGGCATTGGCACTGCCGCTGTTTTTCTGCAGGGTAGATTTCTGAGCAGCCAGCTGGCGCTCAAGCACATCAATCTGGTTGCGGTAATTATCCACAGCCTGCTGATTGCCGGCTTTGGCGCGCACCAGATTTTCGTAACGGTGCAATTCACTGTAGGCCACAGCGATTTCCTGCTCGATGATGGCAATCTGTTTGCCAATGTCGGGTTTACGGATATCTACAGCCTGCAGACTGCTTTCGAGCTGTTTCTTACGCAGATGCAACTGCGTGCTGTCGATGTATCCGAGTTGTACGCCGGCCTGCAACTTATCGCCCTCGAGAGCATTGAATTGCATGATTCTGCCGTTTCCTTCGGCCGAAACAATGATCTCGGTGGCTTCGAATGTGCCCGAAGCATCGGCAGTCTTGTTTTTTGATCCGCAGCTGCTTAAGGCGCAGCACAGCAACAGCAGACTTACAGGATAAAATGCGATTGATTTCATATTTATTCGGGATTATTCGTGGTGTATATATAATTATAAAGTGCCTGCAGCTGCATAATCTGATGCCAGGCGGCTGTTTGGCGCGCCTGATGCTCGGCATTGATTTCGCGAATGAGATCGATGGTGGAGATCACGCCATTTTCCAGTTGAACCTCGGCAGCTGATTTTACAGCCGTGCGAAGCCGGATAATTTCCTGATCAGAGCGTTGCAACTCATGCCATTTGGCAATTTCTTCGTTTTGCTGAATCAGTCGGAGCTGCGTATTAAAGAGAAATGTTTCGCGTTGTACATCCACCAGGCGGCGTGAAACACTGTTTTTACGGCGGTCGTCTTTCAGGGTATAAAATGTACCCAGATTCCATGATAAACGTACGCCGGCCACATAATAGGTATGAAAACCGTTGGTCAGCATATCCAGTCCGGGGCGTCCGTAACCGCCCTGTAAAAAGGCATTAATACGTGGCATCAGACTGGTGGTAGTCTGCTTATCCTGCGCGGCAATCAGTTGTTCGCGTGCAGTGAATAACGCCAGTTCGGGTCTGTTTACAACCGGCGAAAGCGGTCGCCCGGTTAATTCCGGCTTCTGCAATTGTGTAGTTTGCAATCCCTGCAAGCCGGTCAACACACTCAGCATCTGCAGATAAGCTTTGCGTGCAGCCTCCTGCTCCACGGCCTGCTGCCGTGCATTGAGCAGCTCTACCTGCATATTATCCAGATCCGACTGATTGGCCACGCCGTTGGCCATTCGCTGCCGTATCCGCTCAATATTGAGCTCCAGATCCTGTTGCAGAATGGCATTCTGACGCAACAACTCCTCCTGCAACAGAGAGCCGAAGAAAAAGGTATTGATACGTTCGTGAATGGCATACAGATCTGTTTCGGTCTGTATGCGATCCACTTCGGCCTGTGCTTTGGTGATCAGCCAGTTGGTGTGAATCTGTCCGCCATCCCAGATGTGTTGCGACACTTCGGCCGTAAACTGATATTGATCTTTCGATGGATTGGGTATCTGTACACCGGGCATCAGCGACGAAAACAATTCGGTATTGAAGGGCAGCTTGGTTACCTCACTCTGATACGAGGCCTTCGCATTGACTGCCAGTTGCGGAATCCAGCCTTTCGACAGATTCGATAGGGAATAATGTGCCGTCTGATCAATCAGATCATATTGCCGGATTTGCGGGTAATTGACTTCTGCCAGCCTGTAGCAATCTAAGATGGTGATCTTCTGCCGGGCTGCCGGATCCGGCTGTCCTGCGACATAGACCGTTACGAATAAAAATGAGCCCAAAAGAGCAATCAGTCTTTTCATAGGGTAATTTTATTTAGGTAATTTCTTTTGTATATTCTATTTCTGCCAATTCCTTTTCGTGATTTCTTTCATCGGATATCTTTTTGAAAATTCTCCATTAAGCGGATTTATAATTAGCGGGAATTGTTCCGTAAGAATTGTGGTGATCTCCGTTTTGCTACTGTCGTTCAGTTTGTATCCGGACGCAATATATCCAGCATCAATCCGGTGATAAAGGGTTTGCGCCCTTCCAAAAATGCATCGAAGCGCGTCACATCATCCTCCAGAAACAGCGTGGTAAGCGGATTACGGATCAGCATCGGGAATATAACCAGACTGATCAATGTGGATACCACATAAATAAGCGGTTGCTTTTTCAGGGTACCAGCCTCCATCTCCTCTTCCATCTTTTTTCGTAACAACAGCATGGAGTTAATCCGTTCGGGTTTCTTCAGAATAGTCTGATATACATGTTGCGGATCGCGATTCAATTCATTAACCAAAAAAATGGGCAATAACGGATTGACTTGTACAATCGCCACATAAATATCAACCAATTCGGGTATTTTATCCAGACAGGATGTATCCTGATCAACCACCCGACTGATGTTAGGTAATAAAGCACCCAGCAACTGATCGAATACCGCATCGAAAAGCAGCTCTTTTGTGCGATAATAATAATGCATCGCCGTACGCCCGATTCCCGTTTCAGCAGCTATATCGCTCATAGTTGATGCTTCAAATCCTTTGCGTACAAACACTTGTCGCGCAGCCTCAATAATCCGCTTTTCTACTTCTGTTAGTTCATTCATATTTTCTTAAATGTTACAAACTGTTTTATCAGATATGTCTGACACATGTGTCAAATATAGAGCAAAAAAACAGGAATGCTATACGGCACTCCTGTTTTTAACATTTATTTTAACGATTAACGGTTCGGCGTTTCCCAAACTTTTGTTTCATCGCAATTGATCATTAATTCCTGATCACCGCATGTGATACGGAAATCGCCCTCTTCCAGACGCCATTTACCATCGTAGCCTACAAATGCAAGGTCGCTGCCTTTGATCTGCATGGTTACTGTTTTGGTTTCGCCCGGTTGCAAATCTACTTTGTCGAAGTTACGCAGACGGATGTTATCCGGAGTCATGCTGGCAAACAAATCAGAAGAGTAAAGCAATACACTCTCTTTACCCGGCACTTTGCCTGTGTTAGTTACATCTACCGTGAAAGTCAGCACATCATCTGCATTGAATTTAGTGCGATCAGCTTTCAGGTTCGAGTAATCATAGTTTGTATAGCTTAAGCCATAACCAAACGGCCATTGTACATCCATTACAGAATCGTAGTTGTAGTTACCATCCATCTGACCGATATTTTCGCACGGTTTGTAATCGTAGGTTGCGATTGAGTTGATCAGACGCGGATAGGTAAACGGCAGTTTACCGCTGAAGTTGGATTTGCCCGAGATCAGGTTAGCCAGTGCATCGCCACCGTAGTTGCTGGGCAACATGATATCGATCACGGCAGCAGCCAGCGGTTCGATTTCGTTGATGATACGCGGACGACCTTCGTTCAATACCAGAATAATCGGTTTGCCTGTTACTGCCAGTGCAGCGACCAGATCTTTCTGGTTTTGCGACAGATTCAGATCAGTCAGGTTACCCGGAGTTTCGCAATATGAGTTTTCACCGATACAGGCGATGATTACATCGGCACCGGCAGCAGCAGCTACCGCTTTTTCGATTTCGGGTTCATTTTCTTCCCACCATAATGTGCCCTGACCGGTTTTGTAGGTTACACCCGGTTCGTAAGTCACATTCGATGCGCCAAAGGTGTTACCCAGTGCTTCGTAAATGGTATTGTAAGCCTGAGCACATTCGTCGGCACGATCGCCCTGCCATGAATACGACCAGCCACCGTTCAGACCACGCATGGTATTGGCGTTCGGACCGGTAAGCAGAATTTTTGTACCGGCAGCCAGCGGCAACAGGTTGTTTTCGTTTTTCAGCAACACTTCCGATTCTTCGGCAGCCTGCAAAGCTACAGCAGCAGAAGCTTCACCGCCAAACTGATCGTAAGCCGTGATATCCCAGTAAGGATTATCGAACAGACCTAAACGATATTTCAGACGCAATACGCGTGTAACGGCATCGTCGATACGCGACATAGGCACTTCGCCTTCGTCTACCAGCTCTTTCAGGTAATCGCAGAAGCTCACTTCGTAAGGCACCATCGACATATCGATACCGGCATTGATAGCCAGCTTAATAGCCTCTTTCTTAGACGAAGCAATGCGATCGCGCACACAAAGGTTGTTGATATCAGCCCAGTCGGTAACAATCATACCATCCCAGTTCATCTGCTCTTTTACCCAGTCGGTAAGCAGCTCTTTGTTTGCATGGAAAGGCATACCGTTGTTTACGCCCGAGTTCACCATCAAAGTCAGTGCACCGGCTTCCAGACAGGCGCGGAACGGTTCGAAATGCTTTTCGCGCAGCTCGATATCCGAAATCGACGACGGCGTACGGTCTTTACCTGAAACAGGCACACCGTAACCCATGAAGTGCTTCAGACAAGAGGCCACATTGTTCGGACCAATGGCATTGGGATTGCTGCCCTGCAAACCCTGCACGGTTGCCACAGCCATCTCTTTGTTTACATACACATCTTCGCCGAAGCTTTCCCACATACGCGACCAGCTCGGGTTGCGACCCAGGTCCATAATCGGCGCATAAGTCCAGGGAATACAGCCGGCCTTTGTTTCGTATGCCGAAATTTCGGCTGTTTGTTTTACCAGATCACGATTGAAGGTAGCAGCCATATTGATGCCCTGCGGAAACATGGTACCATCCAGTGTATAGGTTGTACCGTGTGTCTGGTCTACGCCGTAGATACAGGGAATCCCCATGGTCTCCATGGATTTAACCTGCAGATCTTTGATCAGCTGCGCCCAGGTTTCGTTAGATTGTGCAATACTCAGCGGCACATTCAGGATTGATCCTACTTTATACTTACCGATAACGGTATCCAACATCGCTTCGCTCAGTTTGAATTTTTCCGGACTGCTGAAATCAGTAATCACATCGATTGTAATTTCACACATCTGTCCAATCTTCTCGTCCAGTGTCATTTGTTTCAACAACTGTTCGATTTTGGTTTCAATTTCCGGATCAACAGGGATAGCGGGTTTAACTTGCTGTGCTGAAGCAACTATACTTCCGGCACACAACAAAGATGAAATCATTAGCTTTTTCATTGTCTATTATATATTCATTAAAAAAAAGAAAAAAAATTATATCACTTACTATTATAAGCCCATCTGGTTCCATAACCAGTTATTCCAGGCGTCGTATTGTTCCTGATACCAAAAGTGGGCAGTTTCCAGATAAAGGTCGAGTGTTTTGGGAGCAGAGATGGTATTATAAGCCGCATACATGGAAGTAGGCGGACAAACCTGGTCGTTATAGCCCCAGCTGAACCAGCCCGGCACCTGAATATGGCGACCGAAATTAACTACGTCATAATAATCGGCCGTAGCGATCTGTGCCTGCGAAGGATTGGTATTATATTCGAAATAATGCGGCCAGCCTCCGGCTACCTGAAAACGGGCAGCCTGATGATCGCACATCGCGGGATGCACTGCGGCATAGCAGGTTACGCGATTATCGAGAGCCGCAGTAATGACCGACAAAGCGCCGCCCTGGCTCGATCCGGTTACACCCAGTGCTTCGCCGTTGAATTCGGGCAGTGAGGCAATCAGATCCACACCACGCACGGCACCAACTACCACACGTTTGTAATACATGCCGTCTTTATCGTCTGTATTCTGGAACGGATAACCGTTTACGGCACCGTTAGATAACAGATCGTAAAAAGCCTGTGGCTGGGTTACCGATACACCGTGAATACCGATTTCGAGTGTAATTGCACCCTTTTCGGCGGTCATCACATCACCATAATAGGGACGAACACCGGCACCCGGCACACGAAGCAATGCCGGATATTTACCCGGAGCTTTGGGCACGCAGAGAATACCAAAGGTACGCGATCCGTGACGGATGTTCTGGTAGCTTACCTCGTATACATTTACCTTTTCGGTACAACGTTCAGGCAGTAATGTCATGGTTGTGGCTAACGGAATCTGGCGCGCATCGGCCAGCACATCGGTCCAGTAGCTGTAAAAACCGGCCGGTTCGGTTACCCGGGGTTTAATTTGTTCGGGCGCATACGCGGCAGCAGCCGTACCCTGATAATTCACGCCGTTTACTTTGGCCGTCACGTTGCAGCGGTAAAATCCCGGTTCGGTCATTTTGCCACTCAAAGTGAGTTTGCCATCTTTCAATACTACATTTTGTTTCTTTTCTGCAGGATAACGGTCGGGGCCGATTTCATAATCGATTACGGCATCCGGCAGGAGATTCTGTGCCTTATAAACCTGCACGGTGAAGTTACACTTCTCGCCCGGTTTGTAAGTCCAGTCCAGCTTATCGGGTGATACCACCACACGGATCTCATTGCCGCGTATCTGTGCAGACAATGGCAGAATCAGGTTACAGATTAACAGGATTAAAATCCATTTTACTTGTTTCATTTTCAGTCTTAAAATTGGGTTAGTCAGTTCAAAGTTTGTGCCGGTATTCCCTCGAAGGTAATTTCTACCGGCTGTATAAAGCCTTGTTCATCAAAATACATTCGGTCTATACAGGTTTCACGGTGATCGCGTGTGGTTACGCCGCGCGGACGACGGTGATATACCATATAATAAGCATCGGTTTGCGGCACATGAATCACAGAATGATGTCCGGCACCATTGGCCACCTCCGCATTTTGTTCTAAAATCCGTGCTTCGCGGTTAAACGGTCCCATCGGCGAATCGGCGATGGCATAAGCAACCGAATAATCCGGTCCGGTCCAGCCGCCTTCGCTCCACATAAAGTAATATTTTCCGTCGCGTTTAAACATAAACGGTCCTTCCACATAGCCGTCGGGCGTTACCTCTTTATAGATTGTTCCGTCTTCGAAAGGTACCAATCCGGTAAAATCATCGTTGAGTTTTACCACATTGCAATGTCCCCAGCCACCATAATACATATAATAGCTGCCATCATTATCCTGAAACACAAACTGATCGATCGGCTGTGCACCATTCACAATCTCCTGAATAAGAGGTTTGCCCAGCAAATCGCGGTACGGACCTTCGGGTTTATCGCTCACAGCCACACCGATTCCGCCTGTTTCGCCTTCGTGCACATCATTGGCTGCAAAAAAGAAGTAATAATTCCCGTCTTTACGAATAACCGACGGCGCCCACATAGCTCGTTTGGCCCATTTCACTTCGGTTGTATCAAGAATAGACGGATGTTTAGTCCAGTTCACCAGATCGGGCGAAGAGAAACAGTCAAAATAGGTCTGTTTTTCATACTGATCACTCGAAGTGGGATAAATCCAGTACGTATCATCATAAATAATACCCTCCGGATCTGCATACCAGCCTTCGAAAACCGGATTGCCTGCTAATTGTGGCGCAGCAGTCTGTGCCCGGTTCTGACACCCCGTCATGCAGATCAAACCTATAAATAAACCTGTAGTTATGTGTTTCATAGATATTAGAAAGATAAAATCTGTTATTTTTTGGTACAGGCGTTTGTGGTGCACGTTAATTCGGCTGCCAGAC
>CAMTPG010000062.1 GCA_947074335.1 uncultured Parabacteroides sp. | reverse complement strand
AGGAGCTGGATAATTACCTGCATAAGCATGCCGATACTTCGGATGCACTGCTGCGAAAAATTCAGGAATCGGAGAAGGAACGCAAAGCCATTGCGGGTGTAACTAAATTGGCTCGTGAGCGGGCCAAAAAGGCCAACCTGCACAATAAAAAGCTGCGCGACTGCCGCATTCACCTCAACGATACCAAAGGAAACGACCTGGAGGAGAGCTGCATCTTTATTACCGAGGGCGACTCGGCGAGCGGTTCGATCACCAAAAGCCGGAATCCGAATTTCCAGGCGGTATTCTCTCTGCGCGGTAAACCGCTCAACAGCTTTGGGCTGACCAAGAAGATTGTGTACGAGAATGAGGAATTTAATCTGTTGCAGGCGGCACTGAATATCGAAGACGGCCTGGAAGGACTGCGTTACAATAAGGTGATTATTGCTACCGATGCCGATGTGGACGGAATGCATATCCGTTTGTTGCTGATCACTTTTTTCCTGCAGTTTTTTCCCGATCTGATCAAGCGCAATCATGTCTATATTTTGCAGACGCCGCTGTTCAGGGTGCGCAACAAACAGAAAACCTGGTATTGCTATAACGACGAAGAGCGATTTGCAGCCATTGAAGCAGCCGGTAAGCAGGCTGAAATCACCCGGTTTAAAGGATTGGGAGAGATTTCGCCCGACGAGTTTAAACATTTTATCGGCAAAGATATCCGGCTCGATCCGGTTACGATGAAGAAAGAGGATCTGGTAAAAGAGATGCTGGCATTTTATATGGGTAAAAATACCATGGAACGTCAGAACTTTATTATCGATAACTTAGTTGTAGAAGAAGATGTCATCAATTAATAATAAACGCATTGCCTTGTTTCCGGGAACGTTCGATCCCTTTACCATCGGCCATGAATCGCTGGTGCGCCGCGGGCTCGAACTGGTTGACGAAATCATTATCTCGATCGGGATTAATGATAAGAAACAGACCTATTTCCCGCTCGAAACGCGCATTGCATCGATCGAAGCGTTGTATCGTGATGAACCGCGAATCCGGGTCATGTCATACGAATCGCTCACCGTTGATTTCGCCGAAGAGGTGAATGCACATTTTATTTTGCGGGGCATCCGCAGTGTAAATGATTTTGAATATGAAAAGAGTATAGCCGATGTAAACCGTAAACTCAGCCGCATAGAAACATTTATTCTGTTTACCGAACCCGAACATACACACATCAGCTCCAGCATTGTACGCGAACTGCTGCGATACGGAAAAGATATTTCGGAGTTTGTACCCAAAGGATTGTATCTTACTAAATAGACACCTTTTCTGTTTATGCGGTTTGCGAGAAACCGTGCATAACCGGAATATAAAAACATAGCGCAATGAAACGATTGGTATTACCGCTTCTGATAGCAAGCATATTTGCTGTTTCTGTTACAGCACAACAACGGGGAAACAGCATGGATGCCCGGAAGTTGCAAATGGCGCTTTATGCCATCAACAATTTGTATGTTGACTCAACCAGTGAAACAAAATTAGTGGAAGATGCCATTGTAGGCATGCTCGAAAAACTCGATCCGCATTCCACTTATACCGATCCGGAAGAGACAAAAGAGATGAATGAGCCGTTGCAGGGCAATTTCGACGGCATCGGCATTCAGTTTAATATGCTCACCGATACCTTGTATGTAATTCAGGTAATTCCGGGCGGACCGTCCGAAAAAGTGGGTCTGATGGCCGGCGATCGTATTATTATGGTGAATGATTCGCTCATCTCGGGTGTAAATATGAAGAATACCGATGTGATGAAGAAGCTGCGCGGTCCGAAGAATACCGAGGTAAAAGTATCGGTGAAACGCAATAACGAACCCGAGCTGGTTGATTTTGTCATTACCCGCGGCAAAATTCCGGTATACAGTCTGGATGCGGCTTATATGGCCGACGATTCGACCGGTTATATCAAACTCAATCGTTTCGCAGCCTCATCGGCCGATGAATTCCGCGAAGCGCTGGCCAAACTGCAAAAGCTGGGCATGAAGAATCTGATTCTCGATCTGCAGGGCAATGGCGGCGGCTATCTGAATGTGGCCATTGATATTGTTGACGAGTTTTTACCCAAAGATAATCTGATTGTATATACCGAAGGAAATGCACAGCCGCGCGATGAGGCGAAATCTACCGCAAAAGGTAATTTCAAAAACGGACGTTTGGTTGTACTGGTAGATGAAACATCAGCTTCGGCCAGTGAAATTCTTTCGGGTGCCGTACAGGATCTGGACCGCGGTGTGATTGTGGGCCGACGCACTTTTGGCAAAGGCTTGGTTCAGAAACCGATACCACTTCCCGACGGATCGATGATGCGACTCACCATTGCCCGTTATTATACGCCAACCGGCCGCTCTATTCAGAAACCGTATGAGAACGGAGATCAGGAATCGTACAATCACGATCTGATTGATCGCTATAACCGCGGCGAATTGATGAGTGCCGACAGCATCCATTTTCCCGACAGCATGAAATATACCACGCTGAATAATGAGCGTATTGTATACGGTGGCGGCGGCATTATGCCGGATGTATTTATTCCGGTAGACACCACGCGTTATACCAATTATCACCGAAATATTGTAGCTTCAGGTTCACTGAATCGGGAAGCGATGAATTACCTGGATCAAAACCGGGCAGCGATTACCAAACAATATAAAACATTCGAACAATTCTATGATAATTTTGAAGTAACCGACGCTATGCTGCAGGATCTGGTAAAACTGGCAAACGAAAATAAAATTGAATTCAATCAGGAACAATTTGATATCTCCAAGCCTTTAATCAAATTGCAGATAAAAGCATTACTGGCGCGCGATTTGTATGACATGAATCAATATTATCAGATCATCAATGCCGAAAACAACAGTTACCAGGAGGCGTTGAAGATTATTAATGATGAGCAGCGTTATCTGAAGGAGCTCGGACAAAAATAGGTCTGCTTACAGATTCCGGATCGTCTGTTTATCCGTAACAAATACTACGATTATGTATTGGACATTATTCTGGACATTTCTGAAGATCGGAACCTTCACCATCGGCGGAGGTTATGCGATGCTTCCCTTAATACAACGTGAGGTAGTTGACAGAGGCTGGCTTACCAAAGAGGATTTTATCGATCTCTTTTCGGTAGCCCAGTCGCTACCCGGTATTTTTGCCGTAAATATTTCCATCTTTGTAGGCTATAAATTAAAGAAAATAAAAGGCGGCATGGTATGTGCATTTGGCACGGTTCTGCCTTCGTTTCTGATTATTCTGACCATCGCGCTCTTCTTTACGCAGGTGCAGGATAATGTGTGGGTGGAAAAGATATTTAAAGGCTTACGACCGGCTGTGGTGGCGCTGATTGCCGTGCCCTGTTTAACAACGGCACGTTCCATCAAACTGACTTATAAAGAGATGATTATCCCCGTTATTGCGGCTTTACTAATCTGGCAATTAAGTGTTTCGCCGGTTTACATCATCCTGGCTGCAATCATCGGCGGACTGATTTACGGACTTAAAATAAAACGACACTGATATGATCTGGCTGCAATTATTATATGTATATCTGAAAATAGGCTTGTTTGGTTTTGGCGGCGGTTATGCCATGCTCTCGCTGATTCAGGCCGATGTGGTGGAACGTTATAACTGGATTTCCACACAGGAGTTTACCGATATTGTGGCTATTTCGCAGATGACGCCCGGACCGATCGGCATTAACAGTGCTACTTACATCGGCTATACGGCAATTCAGAATGCCGGCTATCCGCCGATGATGTGTATTCTGGGTTCATGCCTTACTACATTTGCGGTTTGTCTGCCCTCTTTCCTGCTGGTACTGGCTATCTCCTACTTCTTTTCCAAATTCAAGAATAATAAATATGTTAGTGCGGCATTTCTCGGTTTGCGTCCGGCCACTGTCGGTCTGATTGCGGCAGCTGCATTGATGCTGATGAACTCACAGAATTTTATCGACTATAAAAGTTTCATCATCTTTGCCTGTGCTTTTATTCTTACCTGGAAATTCAAACTACATCCGATTTTGCTGATCGTGCTGGCCGGTATCGCCGGATTGATTATCTACTGGTAATTTATTAGCTGAAAAATGGAAATGGCATTAGCTTAAGACAGGATTTACAGGCTATTCTCCAATCATTTATCAGAAATCAAATGACCGGGAACTCTATCATTTCTTCAATAATTACGAGCCGATAATTACAAGCCGGAGCCTTTTTGTCAGTATGGCTTTTTCCGCTTTATCGATTAAAACCGCTGCTTCGTCGATGAAATAATCCTCTATTTCTACTTTAATTGTATAGGAACACAGGTTCTTTTAGTTTTGCTTTCATAATTAGATGCAAATTGAAATGAAAGCGAATATGAAACGAATAGCTTTAATCCTTTTTTCTTTCTGTGTAGGCTGGAGCGGACAATGCTTCGCATCGGATGCACCGAAACAGTGGACACTTAACGATTGCCTGACTTATGCGTTAGAGAATAATATTCAGGTGAAGAAAAGCAAAATCTCCTTTCTGAGCGGCCAGGAAACAACCGAACAGGCAAAGGCACAGCTTTTCCCCTCTTTATCCGGTTCTGTAACGCAGGGTTATGTGAATTATCCCTCGAAAGAGGCGCTCAACAATCACAGTTACAGTGGAAACTATACGCTGAATGCAAACTGGACCATATTCGACGGAAACCGCCGGACGAATAATATCAAACAACAGGAGATTCAGAATGAGGTAGACGGATTAAACATCGAACAAAGCGAAATCGATATTGTAACCGCACTCATTCAGACCTATATGCAGGTATTATATGCTACCGAAGCGGTGGGAATTAACCAAAATACAGTAGAAGTATCGCAGGCACAACGTGACCGGGCTGAAGAATTATTGAGAGCCGGATCCATCTCGCGTGTCGATTTCGCCCAACTGGAAAGTCAGCTGAGTACCGATAAGTATCAACTTGTTGTAGCAAATACTAACCTCGACAATTATAAACTGCAGCTCAAACAGCTGCTGGAGCTGGATATTACCGAAGATATATCCATTTATGTGCCCGAACTGAGCGAAGCCGATGTACTGGCTCCGCTTCCTACGAAACAAACCGTTTACAATACTTCGCTGGCTGTAATGCCTTCGATTAAAAGCGGCATATTGAGTGTGGATATGGCCGAACTGGAAATTAAAAAGGCGCGTGCCGGTTATATTCCCTCACTTTCCATGAATGCCGGCATCGGAACCGGACATCTTTCGGGTACCGATTATACATTTGGCAGTCAGATCTGGAATAAGTTCAACGAAAGTGTAGGTGTTACGCTGAGCATTCCGATCTTCACCAATCGCGAAAATAAAACAGCCGTCAATAAAGCCCGGTTTGCCGTAACGACCAGCCAGCTGGATCTGATCAATGCCGAAAAGAATTTATTGAGTACTGTCGAAAATATTTATCTGGATGCAACATCTGCCCAGACACAATATACATCAGCGATTGAGAATCTGGCCTATGTAACCGAAAGTTATGGATTAACTCAGGAGCAATTCTACCTCGGCATGATTAATACCGTGGAATTGCTAACTGAGAAAAACAGCTTCCTCAATGCCCAACAGCAAGTATTACAATCTAAATATATGGCTATAATGAGTATTCAGTTACTCAATGTCTATCAGGACAAACCTGTTGAGGGAAGCTACTAATGACTAAATTCACTCTCTTAGGATTGAGCCCCTGTCGTTGAGACAGGGGCCTTCAAACAACTGATTCAAGAAAAAAGAAATAAAAAAACAATAGATATGAAAAAGAAAAAAGTAATTATTGGTGTTGTGGTTGCCGCCGTAATTGTGGCAGGCATCTGGATTTTTGCCGGAAAATCCTCCAAAGAACATCTTAAACTGGACACAGCACATGCCGGCCGAAATTCGATTACCAATTCGGTAACAGCTACCGGAACCGTTGAACCGGTAACTGAAGTGGAAGTGGGTACACAGGTTTCGGGTATTGTTGACAAACTGTATGCCGATTATAATGATGTGGTAAAAGCCGGTCAGCTGATTGCCGAAATGGATAAAATAAACCTGCTGGCCGAACTGGCTTCAGCCCAGGCTCAGCTGGCAAGCAGTAAGACTGAATACGAATTTCAGGAAAAGAACTATAACCGCAGTAAAAAATTGTACGATAAACAGCTGATCAGCGAAGTTGATTTTGAAACAGCCACGTACAATTATGAGAAAGCAAAAGCCGCCTACGATCAAAGTCAGGCTTCTATGGTTAAGGTTCGCCGAAACCTGGAATATGCTACGATCACCAGCCCGATCGACGGCGTGGTTATTAACCGTGCAGTAGAAGAGGGACAAACCGTAGCCGCCGGCTTCGAAACACCGACATTGTTCACCATTGCAGCCGACCTGACTAAAATGCAGGTAATTGCCAATGTTGACGAAGCCGATATAGGTAATGTACACGAAGGACAGCGTGTATCGTTTATGGTTGATGCCTTTCCGAATGATGAATTCGACGGCGTGGTGAAACAGGTTCGTCTGGGCGATGCCAGCAGTAGCAGCAGCTCGGTTAGCAGTTCTTCATCAACTGTTGTAACCTATGAAGTAGTGATTACAGCTGATAATCCCGACTTAAAACTCAAACCGCGTCTGACAGCAAATGTAACGATCTATACACTCGAACGCGACAATGTGCTGACAATCCCGACTAAATCACTGCGCTTCATTCCTGATCCTGAAATGCTGACTCAGATAAACTATACTGTTTCGCCCAATCAACCCGATGCAGCCAATGGTAAACGCATGGTCTGGGTGAAAAATGGCAATAATCTGGAACCAAAATATATATCGGTAGGATCAACCAGCGGCAATTTGATCGAAGTGATCGAAGGTGTTCAGGAAGGTGATGAAATTGTTGTTGATATGGAATCTGTTCGTGCCGGTGATGCAGCAGCACCAAGCGGCGAGAAAAATCCGTTTATGCCAGGCCCTCCGGGAAGTAACAACAGGAAAAAATAAATCGCATGAAAGATATCATCAGATTAGATAATATCAGACGAGACTTTAAGGTGGGCGATGAAATTGTACATGCATTGCGTGGCGTTTCATTTACCATCAGCGAAGGCGAGTTTGTTACCATCATGGGTACTTCCGGATCGGGTAAAAGTACGCTGCTTAACACATTGGGTTGTCTGGACACGCCTACCAGCGGCGAATATTATCTGGATGGAACTTCCGTAAGAAAGATGGGGAAAAATTCACGTGCGAGATTGCGCAATCTCAAAATCGGATTTGTATTTCAGAGTTATAATCTGCTGCCTAAAACAACGGCTATAGAAAATGTAGAACTTCCGTTGATGTATAATCCGTCGTTTAGTGCTGCGGCACGCAAAGAAAAAGCAATAAATGCACTGATTGCAGTAGGATTAGGCGATCGGCTGATGCATAAAAGCAATCAGATGTCGGGCGGACAGATGCAACGTGTGGCTATTGCCCGCGCTCTTGTAAATGATCCGGCCGTGATTCTGGCCGATGAGGCAACCGGAAACCTGGATACCCGCACATCGTTCGAGATCCTGGTACTTTTCCAGAAACTGCATGCCGAAGGGCGAACGATTATTTTTGTAACGCATAATCCGGAAATCGCACGTTACAGCAGTCGCAATATACTGCTGCGCGACGGACAGGTCATTACAGATACTGTAAATCATGACATTCACAGTGCAGCCGAAGCCTTAGCCAAACTGCCAAAGAATGATGATTAATCCCGACAGCTATAGATCCTTTAAAAACAAGAAAAGATGAACGGAACAAATCTCTTTAAAATAGCCTTTCGGGCATTAGCCAATAATAAGATGCGCGGCTTCCTGACGATGCTGGGTATTATTATCGGCGTAGCTTCGGTAATCACGATGCTGGCCATCGGACAAGGCTCGAAACGAAGCATTCAGGAGCAAATCAGCGAAATGGGTTCGAATATGATCATGATTCAGCCCGGACAGGGCATGTTTGGCGGAGTTCGTCAGGATGCCTCATCCATGGAGACACTGAAGCTCGATGATTATCAGAATATTCTGGATGAAACACGTTATGTAGCCGGCGTATCGCCAACGGTAAACAGCAGCGGACAAGCCATTTACGGATCTAATAATGCGCCGACTACCGTGTATGGCGTAAGCCCGGATTATCTTGACATCCGCCGCTACAAAGTAGCCGACGGCGATATGTTTAGCGATCAGGATGTGCAGACTGCAGCCAAAGTATGTGTTATTGGTCAGACCGTTGTAGATAATCTTTTCCCGGAAGGTACAAATCCGATCGGAAAAGTAATCCGTTTCGGCAAACTGCCTTTCCGCGTAGTGGGCGTAATGGAAAGTAAAGGGTACAACAGCATGGGAATGGACCAGGATGATTTCATCATTGCTCCTTTTACTACGGTACAGAAGAAAATTCTGGCCATCACACACCTGCAGGGCATTACCTGTTCGGCACTGAAAGAGGAATATACCGATCAGGCGATTGATGAAATCTCAGAAATTCTGCGCCGTAATCATAAATTGCGTGAGATCGATGAAGATGATTTTAACATCCGCAGTCAGCAGGAGTTAAGCGAAATGTTAACATCTACTTCCGATATGATGACAATTCTGTTGGCAGCTGTAGCCGGAATATCATTGCTGGTTGGCGGTATCGGCATTATGAATATTATGTATGTATCGGTAACAGAACGCACTCGCGAAATCGGATTACGCATGAGCATCGGCGCCAAGGGTATTGATATTCTGGCCCAGTTCCTGATCGAATCGGTTTTAATCAGTGTAACCGGAGGATTAATCGGAGTATTATTGGGAGTAGCAGCGGCTATAATCGTAAATAAAGTATTTATGTTTCCTACCTATATTCAACCCTGGAGTGTAATTCTTTCATTTGCCGTATGTACCTTCACCGGTATATTTTTCGGATGGTATCCGGCAAAGAAAGCAGCACAACTTGACCCGATTGAAGCCATTCGCTACGAATAAAAGAATCCTGTTATTAAACGGATAAAATCCGGTATATCCAAAGTTGCGGATGGCGACAGATAATTAATCCATCGCCATCCGTTTTGGATTTCAATTTATTAAAAAGTCATTACACTGCAGTGTAATTCGAAATGCATTGCAGTGTAATTACAAATACACTGCAATGCATTAAAAATACAGATCATGCTTTCACATTCATTTCAGTGTATCTTCTGAATGATGGCAGAAATTCAATACCTTAAATAAATACTATTTTCTTATAATTGTTTTATCCGATGATTGAATTTCAATCTGTGAACTGAACTCATCAATTAATTTTTATATTTGTAAAAAATATGAATACGATTTTTTCAATGAAATTGACCTCCTCTTATAAAAGATTAATTCCTTTTATGCATATCATCGGATGGTGTATCATTTTAGGAGTACCCTTCTTTTTCACCGGACAAGAAAAAGTATATCTGGATTTTAAAAGTTATATCCGTGCTATTCTGGTTCCTCTTTCCATGATGTTCGTTTTCTATGTCAATTTCTTTGTACTGATTGATCGTTTTCTTTTTAAAAAACATGTGCTACATTTTTTGCTGGCCAATGCTGTTTTAGTTGTTATTGCAATGGGTACGGTACATTTTCTGATGCCTGTACTTTCGCCTCCACCACCCGATGAACATCATCCGCCTTTAACGATGGTGATCGGATTTATTATTGTTAATATTCTGCTTTATTATCTGGTGGCCGGACTTAGTGTTGCTATTAAAATGACTGCCGGCTGGTTTAAAGTAGAAAGCGATCGGCGGGATTTGGAAAAGAGTCGCGCAGAAGCCGAACTACAAAATTTGAAAAGTCAGCTGAATCCGCATTTTCTATTTAATACATTAAACAATATTTATAGTCTTATTGCCGTAAATCCGGATGATGCACAGGAATCTGTACACGAACTGAGCAATCTGCTTCGTTATGTACTTTACGAAAGCAGTCAGCCGCTTGTTCCGCTCGAAAAAGAATTTAATTTTATCCGGAATTATGTGGAATTAATGCGTATCCGATTGCCGCAACATGTGGAATTGCATTTCTCGATTGATGAAACCACACCGGGCACACAAATAGCTCCGCTTCTTTTTATCTCATTGATCGAAAATGCGTTTAAGCATGGAGTAAGTAATAATAAAGTTTCTTTTATTGATATTGATATCCGACAAGAAAATAAGCGCATCATCTGTTTAATTTGTAACAGCTATTTTCCGAAAGATTTACAACAGGATAAGAGTGGATCGGGCATCGGTTTGCAAAATTTGCATCGCAGGTTAGATCTTATTTATCCGGGGAGATATATCTTTACTCACGAACTGAAAGGAGATGAATTTGTAAGTCTGCTCGAAATCCAGACCTGAATTTGATTGACGATTAAAACCATTTATGTTATGCAATTAACCTGTGCCATTATCGATGATGAACCATTGGCGGTAAAACTGTTGGAAAATTATGTAAATAAAACTCCTTTTCTTGAATTAAAAGGAACATACAACAGTGCACTCAATGCCTTATCCGAATTGAATACCAATCCGGTTGATCTGCTTTTTCTTGATATACAAATGCCCGAACTTAACGGCATGGAATTTTCGCGCATCCTCGAAACCGATACACGTATTATTTTTACCACCGCTTTCAGCCAGTATGCGCTGGATAGTTATAAAGTAAATGCACTCGATTATTTACTCAAACCGATTAATTATCCGGATTTTCTAAAATCAGCACAGAAGGCTTTGCAATGGTACGAATTGGTAAAACAAAATCAGCAATCGCCCGAAAAAGAAAAAGAGCCTCTCTCCGCTCCTGCCGCAACAAAACAAAATATTGAATCGATCTTTATCAAAACCGAATATAAACTGATTCAGGTGGAGCTGAAAAAGATTCTTTATATCGAAGGACTCAAAGATTATGTGAAAATATTTATTGAAGATGAACCGCATCCCGTTCTTTCGCTAATGAGCATGAAGGCGATGGAAGAGCAATTGCCCGA
>CAMTPG010000061.1 GCA_947074335.1 uncultured Parabacteroides sp. | reverse complement strand
AAAAAGATTTACAATTTAAGCCCTGATATGAAAAATTAAATCCCTCTAGAAGAAATTAAATGTCCTTCGCGAGGAATTTTTTTTTCATGGCGATCTGGTTTTAACCCGCTTTAGACCTACATTATTTTCAACTAAAATTAATCTGTTTATTAATATCATTTTTTTATCAAATAAAGTGACGAAAAAAATGAAATGCCTGTGTTTAATAGATCGTGAATCAGGAACTAAAAATATTAAATCCCAAATATTTTGCCTATTTTTGTATAATCATATAAACAGATTACCCGAAAATGGATTTCAAATTAGATAAAGGTAGTTGTTGCATGGTCCGTAAGGGATGCAGCAAAATACAAAATAATAAATTAAATACATACGATTGGCTTTGTGATGTGCCTGATGCAGAGAATGCAACAGCATACGTTGAAGTACAATTTAAAAATACACGTAAAGGATATTACCTGAATAGTGCTAAAATTCCGCTTGAAAAAGGTGACATTGTGGCAGTAGAAGCTAATCCGGGTCATGACATTGGTACAGTAACCCTGACGGGTAAACTGGTGCTTCTACAGATGAAGAAAAATAATGTACGCACCGGCGAAGGATATGAACCC
Organism: uncultured Parabacteroides sp.; assembly: GCA_947074335.1. Classification (GTDB taxonomy): domain Bacteria; phylum Bacteroidota; class Bacteroidia; order Bacteroidales; family Tannerellaceae; genus Parabacteroides. The sequence continues at coordinate 10,491 of CAMTPG010000061.1, read as the reverse complement.
AAAAAAATCTATCGTAAAGCCAAACCCACAGACATCGAAAAATTTGAAGAGGCTAAAGGCAAAGAGCATACTACAATGATTCGCTCGCGTCAGATTGCTTCGGATTTGGGTTTAGCCATGAAAATCGGTGATGTGGAATATCAGGGCGACGGTAATAAAGCCATATTCTATTACATTGCCGATGAACGGGTAGATTTCAGACAGTTAATTAAAGTATTGGCCGAAGCGTTCCGGGTACGTATTGAAATGAAACAAATCGGTGCCCGTCAGGAAGCCGGTCGCATTGGCGGAATCGGACCTTGTGGTCGCGAACTTTGCTGTTCAAGCTGGATGACCAATTTTGTTTCGGTAGCTACCGGAGCTGCCCGTTATCAGGACATCTCCATGAACCCCCAGAAGCTGGCCGGTCAGTGCGCGAAATTAAAATGCTGTATCAATTATGAAGTGGATGCTTATGTGGAAGCACAAAAACGTCTGCCTTCGCGTGAGGTGCCACTTGAAACAAAAGATAATACATATTATCATTTTAAAACAGAGATTTTTAAACGCGAAATCACCTATTCTACGGATAAAGTAATGGCTGCCAATCTGGTAACTATTCCGGCAAACCGGGCTTTCGAAATTATCTCCATGAATAAAAAGGGTATGAAACCTGTTTCGCTCGAAGCCGACACCAAGCAACAGCAACAACCCAACAAACGCGAAGCTGCTGATATTCTGGGTCAGGACAGTGTTACCCGTTTCGATTCGACAATGAATAAAAAGAAGAAAAAGAAACGAAACAACAATCAGAAAGAGGGCAATCCGGATCGCGAAAAGAATAACGGAAATCCAGCTGAAAAGGCAAAACCGGTTCTGAAAGAACAAAATACCGGTGATCAGAACAGAAAACAGGAAAATAATACAAAGAATTCCGAAAATCAAAAGAACAAAAATAATAACCGGAACCAAAATCGACCGAACGATAAACGGAATGCTGATGCCGGTGCCGACAATAGTAACCGGAATGCGGCAAATAACCGGGATGGCAATCGGGATAATAATCGGGACGTCAACCGCAATAATAACCGCAACCGCCCGCGCCCGAACAAAAATAATTCAGATAAACCGGTGAACAATGAAAATAAAGCGCAACAAAATAAACCAAATAAACAAGGTCCTAAACCTACTCCTAAACCGGAAGCATAACCTGCTTCCGGTTTTCGGACTTTTTGTTCTTTTCACCGCCTGTACTCCCGATATTATTTATAATCAGTATCAGGTAGTTGATCAGACGATCTGGGAAAAGAACAAAATTTATTATTTTACTTTCGATATTGAAGATACCAACAAAGCGTATGATCTCTTTTTCGAGATCCGTAATAACAATCGTTATCCTTATCAGAACTTATGGTTATTTTGCAGTGAGGAACAACCGATAGGTCCGTTACAGCGTGATACTTTAGAATTTATGCTTGCCGACGAATATGGCAAATGGCATGGAAGCGGCATTTCATTATATCAGAATAGCTTTCCGATTCATACCGGTTATCAGTTTCCATACCCGGGACAATACACATTTGCATTCCGCCAGGGCATGCGTACCGATATTTTACCCGGAATTCAGGAGATTGGTTTTCGTGTACAGGAATCAGCGCTCCCGGCGCGAGGCATCCAGTCGCAAAAAGATAAACAATAAAATCGTAAAGCCCCAGAGCGAAGATCCTCCATAACTGAAAAAGGGAAGCGGAATTCCGATTACGGGCGTCAGTCCGATTACCATTCCCACATTAATAGCCAGATGAAAAATGAAAATAGAGGCCACACTATACCCGTAAACCCGGCTAAATGTTGATGTTTGTCGCTCAGACAATGCGATCAGCCGGATAATCAGAAAACCGAATATAATTAATACGACAACCGACCCGATAAAGCCCTGCTCCTCGCCTACCGTACAAAAGATGAAATCAGTATCCTGTTCGGGCACATATTTTAATTTTGTCTGAGTTCCGTTGAGAAAACCTTTACCGGTTAAACCGCCCGACCCGATGGCGATCTTCGATTGATTTACATTATATCCCGCGCCGCTCGGATCATCTTTTAATCCTAATGAAACTTTGATGCGTACCTGCTGATGCGGCTCCAGAATATCATTAAAAACATAATCCACCGAACACATAAAGGCCAAAGAACCCAGCGAAAAGGCGGCAATAATCAGATAATGCCAGACTCTGTTTTTCAGCGAGAGAAATATCAGATAAAGAGCTATGGCAATTACCAGTCCGATAGCGACCCACGAATAATCGACCGGCATCGCCAGCGATGCCAGATAACCGCCTGCAAAAGCAATCAGAGTCATGCAGACAATAACCTGAATAGCCCGCTTATCTTTGCGTTCGAGCTGAACCAGCAATAAGGTGATCAGAATAATCATGCCCGAAACAATCAGTTCGCCAATAACTGTATCGCCAATAATCACTTCCGAGAATTTCATGCTGGTAACAAAAAAGATTACGGCACAAATACCCGAAAGCAGGAAATAACCTGACATGCCTTCGCGGTATAACATCAGGAAAAAGGCCAGATATACCAGCGCCGATCCTGTTTCTTTTTGTAACAGAATACAAAGCATGGGCAGCAGGATCAGACCCAGCACTTTAAGAAAATTTTTGGGCTGATTCAGTCGGAAACCATACGAATTCATACATTTTGCCACCGCCAGCGCCGTGGCAAATTTGGCAAATTCGGCCGGCTGTAACCGGATCGGCCCGAGCACAAGCCAGGAATGCGATCCTTTAATATTCGGCGCAAAGAAAATTGTGGCAATCAGCAATGCAATGATAAAAGCATAGATCAGATAGGCAAAGACGGAATAAAAATCACTGTCGAGCATCATAATAACAAAGATCAGAATAAATGATAATCCGATCCAGATCAATTGAGAACCCGGACGACCGGCAGGATCAAACAATCCCGCATTATCAAACTGATAACTGGCGCCGCAAATGCTGAACCAGCCTGCAATGATCAGGATTACATACAATAAGATGGTAATCCAGTCTACATTTTTCCAAACCTCTGTTTTTCTGTAACTACTCACGATTCAATAATAATATATTGGGCGAAACAATGGCATTGCTCAATGTCTCTTCAAGGTATTTATCCTGTTCCGAAAGTTCGCCTTTCAGGTATTTTGTCATCATTAATCTTCCGATCGGTACGCCGTAAGTTGCACCAAATCCGCCATTTTCCACATATACACAAATGGCCACCTTCGGATTATCCATCGGAGCGAAACCAATAAAAGCCGAGTGGTCTTTTCCATGCGGATTTTCGGCCGTTCCTGTTTTACCACACACTTCAATGCCTTCGATCGCAGCTCCGCGACAGGTTCCGCCCGTAACAGCCATACGCATACCTTCCACCACAATATCATAATATTTTGAATCGACCATGGTAAAATGCTTATTGGTAAAGGTTGTATCCTGCGGCTGTCCGTCGATAGCTTTTACCACATGCGGTGTTTTAAAGTAACCGCGATTGGCAATAGTGGCCGCCATATTACAGATTTGCAACGGAGTAGCCGTAACTTCACCCTGTCCGATGGCAATAGAAATGATTGTACTCGAATTCCAGCGTGCATTATAATATTTATCATAATAGGCACTGTTAGGGATAAAACCGCGGGTTTCGGAAGGCAAATCGATACCAAGTTTATATCCGTAACCCATCGATACCAGATAATCCTTCCATAATTCGAAACCATCCTGAACTGTCGGAAACCGTTTCCGGCTGTCGATCATATCATGCAGACCCCAACAAAAGAAGGAGTTGCAGGATGTTGCCAGTGCATACTTGATTTCGGTAGGCGAATAATGCGGGTGACAGGCCGGTTTTCCGCCACGAAAAGTATATCCGTTGGCACAGGAATATTTGGTTTCTGTAGTAATCACACCTTCCTGCAAGAAGATCAATCCCTGCGACGGTTTGAAGGTTGATCCCGGCGGATAACGCCCCATTGTGGCACGGTTCAATAATATTTTATCCGGATGGCGTGCCAGTGTATTATGATTTTTACCGCGTTGCCGACCCGAAAGGATACTCGGATCATAGGTAGGCGATGAAACCATACACAATACTTCGCCCGTTTCGGGCTCAATCATTACAATGCTGCCCCGTTTATGCTGCATCAATTTTTCGCCCAATGCCTGCAATTCAATATCGATAGACATGGTGAGATTTTTACCCGAAACCGGTGCAATATCATGCGAACCCTCATCATAACGCCCTTTGATACGTCCATGTGCATCTCGCAGCAAAATCTCCATTCCTTTTACACCCCGCAAATCCTCTTCGTAGGTTTGTTCAACACCCGAACGCCCTGAATAATCGCCGCGCACATAATAGGGATTTGTTTCTATATCCTTCTGGTTTACCTCGCCAATATTTCCTAAAATATGAGCCGCATTGGGATATTCGTATTCGCGAATAGTTCGGTTCTGGATATAAAATCCCGGGAATTTATATAGCTTTTCCTGCAACACACCACATTCGCGTGCCGAGAGATGATTCATAAATACCTGAGGCACATACGATGAATAACCGGGATTCATTTTCCGGTTTTTAATATCGGCAATGCGCTTAACGAATTGTTCTTTGGTAATATTCAGAATGCTGCAAAAATCGAGTGTATCAAAAGGCTGCACTTCGCGCATAATCAGCATCACATCATAAGCCGGTTGATTATATACCAACAGTTCGCCATTCCGATCGTAAATCATGCCACGCGAAGGATAAATGGTTTTCTTTAAAAATGCATTGCTATCCGCCCAGGCTTTGTAGTCATTATTTACAATCTGTAGAAAAAACAACCGTATGATAAAAATAACAATCAGCAAAATGACGGAACCACCAATGATGAAACGTCTTTTTTCGAAAGTATAGTTATTGTTATTCCGCACTTTTTTGAGTCTCTATGTTAAATGCTTCTACTGTACAAATTAATATTGTTGTTGTTATAACGCTGGCTCCGATGCGCAGGGCCAGAAACAACGGATCGAAAAGCGTAAACGATTCGATCAGAAATAAAAAAAGATGATGAATCAATACAAAAATCAAAGTATACCGGAAAAAACCACTCACACCGAATGTGCGGTAAGAGGGCGACAGATCCACAGGCAGCTCTTTACCAATCAGCAGATTAATCAGCGGCTGACGGAAAAATCCGGCAAAGGTACAGGCTGCGGCATGCATGCCCGGTGTATTGGTAAAAGTATCGATTACCAGTCCCATAATAAATGAAAGAAAGATCACCATACTTTTGGAAGTCCCGATAGGAAGCTTCAGTATGAAATAAAGATACAGAAAAGGAGTAGCTATACGCAAAAAATGGATGTTGTTCAGTACCAGTACCTGAATCAACACCAAAACAATAAAATAGATTGTATTGCGTATGATATGATTAATCATTTCTTTTTGCCTCCTTTTCCAGATTTAATTGTTCCTGTTGATGATAATTTTTTATGACACGCACATTGTTTAACGACTGAAAATCGGTAGCCAGTTCCACCTCCAGCGAATAAAAGTTATCATCGTGCTGTTTGGAATAATCCACCACTTTCCCCACTATGATTCCCGCCGGGAAAACCGCCGAATAACCGCTGGTAACTACCATATCGCCTTTATCAAACTCGACATGCCGGGGCAACTCTTCCAGATTTACAATCCGCGCATTACGCCCGTTCCAGGTCACAGAACCAAAATAACTGCTACCTGATACTTTCCCGCTCAGTTTTAGTTTTGGATTTAACAAGGGAATAATCACGGCAAAATTATCAGACACGGCCGACACAATGCCGACTACACCTTTTTCGGAAACCACACCCATATCGGGGGCAATGCCGTCGTTGGCTCCTTTATTGATCGTAATGTAATTAGAAAGATGCGTTACGCTGTTATTAACCACGCCTGCCGAAATAAAATCGTACGGGAAAACCGCCAGCGAATCCGGCGAGGTAAATCCTTCGAAAGGAAGATGATCGGCCTGCAGCATCTCCAGTTGATCCTGCAGTTCGAGCAGCTCCATTTCCAAATGTCCGTTTCGCTCCAGCAAATCACGATTGATATCGCGCAGATTCAGATAAGAATTGACATAGCCCGAAGCAGACGATACATGACCGGAAATTACATTTGCCGAACTGAGCATAATGGTTCGCTGGTAAGCATGGTTACGATAAACCAGTGCCAACGAGACAATCTCCAGCAAAAGGAAAAGAAACCAGTGTCTTTTTCGGACTATAAAATCAAGTAGCTTACGCATATTTACTTATCTGCAGCATAGAAATGATGAAAGCCGGGACTTGCCGGGACTGATTAAAGCCCGACAAACCTCAACTTTCATTATTTCAGGATTTTCTGATGCGATTAGCGCATCAGGAAATTAAACTTATCAATATTTTTCAGTGCAATACCTGTACCGCGGGCCACAGCATGCAGCGGATCTTCTGCTACATGAAATTCGATACCCATTTTCTCGGATAATCGTTTGTCGATGCCACGCAGTAAAGCGCCCCCACCGGCCAGATAAATACCGTTTTTCACGATATCGGCATACAATTCGGGCGGTGTCTGTTCGAGTGCACTCAATACGGCAGCTTCGATCTTTGAGATCGATTTATCCAGACAGTGTGCAATCTCCTGATATGATACGGGCACCTTCATCGGAAGAGCCGTCATCTGATTCGGTCCGCAAACCTCAAAATCTTCAGGCGCATCTTCGAGAATGCTCAGGGCAGAACCCACATTGATTTTGATACGCTCGGCCATACGCTCACTGATGCGGATGTTGTGCTGTCGGCGCATATATTCCACGATATCGTTAGTCAGGTCATCGCCTGCCATTTTAATCGATTTGTTCGAAACAATACCACCCAGCGAGATCACGGCAATTTCGGTAGTACCACCACCTATATCCACGATCATGTTGCCTTCGGGTGCCAAAACATCCATACCCACACCGATAGCGGCAGCCATCGGTTCGAATACCAAATAAATTTCGCGTCCGCCGGCATGTTCTGCCGAGTCGCGCACCGCGCGGATTTCTACTTCCGTACTTCCCGAAGGAATACCGATCACCATACGAAGAGAAGGCGCGAACCAGCGTTTGCGGCCGCTTGCCATCTTGATCAACCCACGCATCATTTGCTCGGCTGCATAGAAGTCGGCAATTACTCCTTCGCGAAGCGGACGGATGGTGCGTATATTCGGATTTGTTTTTTCGTACATTTCACGAGCCTGACGTCCTACAGCCAATACCTTTTCAGAGCGTGCATCGAGTGCGATTACTGAAGGTTCGTCAACTACCATTTTATCATTACAGGTAATAATGGTGTTGGCTGTTCCCAGGTCCATTGCTAATTCTTGTGTGAAAGAAAATAAGCCCATGTTTTAATTTCCCAGATTAATTAATGTTTAAAGTGACGGATACCTGTTTTCACCATCGATAACCCGTGCGCATTACAATAATCAACTGACAAACTGTCGTTTACCGAACCACCGGGCTGAATTACAGCTGTAATTCCGGCTTTATCGGCTATCTCAACACAGTCGGGGAACGGAAAAAATGCATCCGAGGCCATAACTGCACCTTCAAGGTCAAAATGAAATGCGTTTGCTTTTTCAATAGCCTGGCGGAGCGCATCCACACGCGAAGTCTGTCCTACGCCGCTGGCACAAAGCTGTTTGTTTTTCACGAGTGTTATCGCGTTCGATTTGCTGTGTTTCACCAGTTTATTGGCAAACAGCAAATCATCCACCTCTGCTGTGGTCGGTTTCTTGTCCGTCATCGGCACCAGATCAGCAGCGGTTTGAATACTTAAATCTTTTTCCTGCAGCAGCACGCCGTTTAGTAATGAGCGGAACTGCATCGGACAAACTTTACAAGCTTTACGAATCAGGATGATACGGTTCTTTTTCTGCTTCAATACTTCAAGGGCCTCATCATCATATGCCGGAGCAATGATCACTTCGAAGAAGATTTTGTGAATCTCTTCGGCCGCCTCTTTTGTAACGGGCGTATTTGTTACCAGAATACCACCGAAAGCAGATACCGGATCACCGGCCAATGCAGCTTCCCAGGCTTCAGTCACTGTAGGACGTGAAGCAATACCACAGGCATTGTTATGTTTCAGAATAGCAAAAGTCAGCTCATCGAACTCATCAATCAATGTTACGGCAGCATCAATATCCAACAGGTTGTTGTAAGAGATTTCTTTGCCATGCAACTGATTAAACATCTTTTCGAAATCGCCGAAGAATTTTGCCGACTGATGTGGATTTTCACCATAACGCAACGGCATGGGTTGGTCTACATAAGCACGGAAATGCGAAGCTTCGCGTCCGTCGAAATAGTGGAAAATCGCTGAGTCGTACTCAGAAGACACAGCGAATGCCTCTTTAGCAAACCAGCGACGATCTTCGATTGTGGTCTCTGCGCCTTTTTCACCCAACAGCTGCATCAACGGCTGATATTGTGCTTTAGAAGCCACAATCACCACATCATTGAAGTTTTTAGCTGCCCCACGGATAAGCGAAATACCGCCGATATCGATTTTTTCGATAATGGCTGCATCGTCAGCGCCCGAAGCCAGTGTTTCGGTAAAGGGATACAAATCGACAATCACTAAATCTATTTCAGGAATTTCATATTGAGTAAGCTGCGCCACATCACTTTCGTTTTCGCGACGCGCCAGAATACCTCCGAATACTTTCGGATGCAATGTTTTAACACGACCGCCCAGAATAGAGGGATAACCGGTCAAATCTTCCACTGCATCACAAGGAATACCTAACGATTCAATAAACTGCTGTGTTCCACCTGTTGATACAAATGTAACACCTTCGCTATGAAGTTTTTTTAATATTTCATCCAATCCGTCTTTGTGGTATACAGATACCAGCGCACGTTTTATACGTTTTGTTTCAGCCATCTTAGTCAGTTTTATTGATTTTTTGAAAGCACAAAAGTAGGGATTTATTTTCAAACTGTATATAATGTTCGTGAAGTTTTAAGGGCTGAAATGAGGAAAGTTTTAAATTAATCGGAAACTTTAAAGAGAAGCACATTTAAAGCAGAAAAATCAAATGACGGATAAAGCCGCAAAACGGATAAAAACAGGCTGTCTGATAAAAAATGCATGTTCAGGAAATCAACTTTCCCGAACATGCATTTTTCATCGCACTGCAGTGCAATTTAAAATACACTGCAGTGTAATCAAAATTACACTGCAATGAGGTGTATTTATTATTCTTCTTTCTTGTCGGAGTTATCTTCTACTTTGAATGATTCTCCCACAACAGCCATATCATCTTCTCCCTCTTTTTTCAGGTCCTGCAATTGTTCTTTGTCATTTGCCATATAGGTGTCTGATACGACAGAATTTGTCAGCATTGATTCTTCATTTAAATCATCGCTTTCATCCCATAAAGTTTCCATTACCTTAACCATAATACTACATGTTTTTATTGTTTCATATATCCATTGAACAATCGAAATCGACGGATTGTTTTTAACACATCTGTTTTATCGGACAGATCATATTTTTGAACAATTATCAATTAAAACATTCCATTATGAAAACGAAATTTTCGATCTGGCTTCTTTGCGCATGCTGTCTTATTTTTGGAGCAGCCTGCAGTGGCAACGCAAAAAAACAGAAAGGAGACGAAAGCAAACCTGAAGCTCCCGAAACTGTTTTTACCAAATTTGTTCAACAACAATATCCCAATGCTACGATTGACGAAATTCAACCACAGGTAAACGGCACACTGGTAGAAATCAAAGACGATGGCATTGAAAAAGATCTGTTTTTTGATAATGCAAAACAATGGGTTTCCACCTCATGGGATATCAAGCCCGAAGATGTGCCGGTAAGTATTATGGGCGAATTGGAAAATTCGGCTTATGCGCTTTGGGGCATGAAAGAGACAACTATTATCGAACGACCGGACGGTATTTTTTATCTCTTCGAACTGAGTAAAGATAATAATACCGTACAGGTGCTTTATAACCAGGACGGAGAGCATGTTGCCGAAGTAACGGTAGAATAAACTTTGTATTGCTATATACTTATTTGAAATGGAATTTCTCCCAGTTATATACATTGGGAGATTCCTTCAGATAAGGTTGTATTTTTTGCTGATCGGCTTTACCCAGATAAAGCGGTGTGGTAAATTCTTCTTTCAAAATCAGACTGTCGGCGCTCAGCGAATACCGGCGCAAATCCATATCCAGCGGCATAGAAGCATCCTGAAAGGCAAAACTTTCGCGATCTGTCTCGGGACGGAAAAATACAGTCATATCCGAAGGAGTGAAAAAATCGGCAGTTTCCAACGGTTGCCATTCGGTGGTATAAAACCGGATGTTACTGTCGGGAACGGGACCGTTTACAGTAGAAATAACACAAATCACATTTGTATTATTAACCAGCGGCAACAATTTCATTTCGACAGTGC
>CAMTPG010000060.1 GCA_947074335.1 uncultured Parabacteroides sp. | reverse complement strand
GTACTTTCGCATTCGAAATCGGGGAGGGCTGCTCTTTCAATACCTTTTCTCATAATACCATTCAGGAGGTGGCTGCCGGCGGATTCCGTATAAAAGGATCGCCATACGGGGCGCCTCCTTTAGCGCGCACGGGCTCAAATGCGTATACCGACAATACGATAGCCTGTTACGGGTTGAATTATCCGTCGGCTGTAGGTTTTCTGTTGATGAATTCGGACGATAACGATATTTCTCATAATCTGATACATCACGGGAGTTATACGGGTATCTCCGTGGGGTGGTCGTGGGGATATGCGCCGAGTGCCAGTTATCTGAACCGGATAGAAAATAATTACATTCACCACATCGGGACCGATAGTTTGCTTTCGGATATGGGGGCGATTTATACCCTGGGACTCTCGCCGGGTACTGTAATTCGTGGCAATCTGATTCATGATGTGTCGGCGGTGCGGTATGGCGGTTGGGGTATTTATCTGGATGAAGGTTCCAGCGGGATACTGGTAGAAAATAATATTGTTTATCGTACCAAGTTTAGTCCGTTTAATATTCATTTTTCGCGGGATATTGTGGTGCGTAATAATATATTTGCAATGGGCAGGCTGGCCATGTTATCGAGGAGCCGGGTTGAGCCCCATGTCAGTCTTTATTTCGAGAATAATATAATTTACTGGAAAGATCCCGCGTGTAAACTGTTTGCCGGCGATTGGTCGGATATGGATTATCTGTTCTATACAAATGTTAAAGTAAACCCGAAAGAAAAAAGTACCACCTTTGTTTCGGATTGGAATCTGTTTTATAATCCGCAGTTAACGCTTCCCGAAGTGCTTTGTAATGAGAAATCCTGGGAGGATTGGCAAAGTCTCAATCATGACCGGAATTCAATCTGGGCTGATCCCTGTTTTGTGGATGTGGAGAATGACAATTATACGCTTACACCCCATTCTATCGCACTATCCCGCGGGTTTATACCGATTGAGACGGAGGGGGTGGGGCCGAGAAGGTAGTCGGGGGAATGTTACACAATCATGTGTCCTCATAACAGGGCCTCATTATTTGTGTAACACTCCCGGAATGGTTGAGATTATTTTTTCGACTTTACTATTAATCCATAAACAGCTTCATAAGATTCCATTTTCCGTCTAATCTGTCGGGTACGAAATCTTCTTCCTGCGATCCTTTAAAGTCTTTAAACATGGATTGCGACCAGATGAAGGGGCGATTGTGCACATAGGGCGTACCAAATTTCATCCAGAATCCGGTTTTCTCGCTGGCTTTGTTTGGTTTGAACTTTAATCCTTTCAGTACATCACGTATCATGCTTGCCGATACGGCTTTGGCATCTACCGAACCATCCGGACGGATTTTTGAAAATTCGGTGGCTCCGTAACCTAAATCCCAACGGCCATAGATAGACAGCGGCTCATTTTCGTTGGTATAGGTAATCAGGGCTTTTGCCGATTCGATGCATTTTACCGAATCAATGCCGTGGTAGAGCTGTACGCGGCGCATGGGGCGCGTATCGATGGTTTGAAGATCGTAGGTAACCCATCTCGAGATCGGATAGTTTACACCGAAGATATGAGTGGGAGAGATCAGATGCGGATCGTAATCTCTTTCTTCGGCCGGCTGACCGGTAGAGTCTTTGACGGTGAGTTTTTTGCCGTCGGAGATGAATAAGACAAATCGTTTGTAACTCATCTCTACAATGCCTGTAAGTCCGCGGTTTACATCCAGCAGCATATACCCGTTCAGGTATGTGCCGGTATTATCAATCGAAATATGATCATAGAAATCTTCGATGGAGGTGGCAAACATTTCTGCGGCAGCCGATCGCCAGGTGATCCAGATTCCGGATTCTTTGGATTCACTGTAAAGGTGGGCATGGGTGGTTTCGTTGAAAGCGATACCGTTTTTATTAAATCCGTAATCTTCGTTACTGCCGAATTGTCCCTGTGAATAGGCGTTTTGTGTAACAAAATCATCGCCGATGGCATAGGTTACCGTACAGGTCTGGGTATAAAAACCACACCAGCTTACGTGGGTGATATACATTTCGCCATCGTCGGCATATTTCACGTAGGCTGAACAGGATTCAAGTTTTGCCGGCTTTTTTTTAGAAGCATCTGTACGTGCTTCGCCATATCCCATATTTAAAGCGTCGGAAATTACATCAAATAAATCTGATTGTGCGTTGATCAGATAGATGTCCATAAAGGTGATTTCGCCGGCCTGATAATCGCCTAAGAGTAGTTGGGAGGGCTCCATTTTGTCGATATCGAGCATTTCGAAAGTAACTTTCGAAGGCTTATCATAGTTTACACCTGCATAAATACCCGCCATTCTGAAAAGCAGACGACGGATATGGGTGGCGATACGTTCGCCTTCGTGCTCTTTGAGCCATCTGTACAGGTATTTATAATTGTTGTATAAACTTTTTGCGGCAATGTTGAGGGCACCGTCAGGTATGGTTATTGAGATGTTATCCTGCGGGGTGCCGCAAATCAGGAAATTTCTCCAGGTATTGTCGCGGGCTGCCTTTATGGCTTTTTTGCCTTGTATTTTGGCCTGTACAAATCCGGCATTAAACTCGTTTGTGAAGATATCCACATTCGGATTTTGGGCAAAAATGCTATAGTTCCAGCAATTGTCTTTTACCTGCGAATATCCTTTCGAAAAATCATCCAGGATATATTCGTTAATTAATTCTTTTTCAATAAATTGTTCTTTGCACATGATACAATATTATTTTAATTTATAATTGGAAAATATCGATTGTATTTACTTACCGGAAGCGGGAAGTATGTTTGTTGCTGTTAAATAAGTGTCATGCAAAATGTTTTATTTTTAAACAGATGGTTATGTCAAAAGTTTTTTAAATAGTGACTTTTAATGCTTCTGTAAGTCAGGTTGCATCATTTTTCTGATATGCTGAGGTTATAAATCGATGACTTTAATTTATGGTGTTTTCGGGTTGTTTTATATGCATTGATAAAATATGACATGAAAACGTGAAAATGTGAAATCGTGATATAGTAACTATTTTTAACATATCTGTGAGTAAATGTCATTTTTAATGAAAAATGTTACAAATATTTAAATAAAAGGGGTGGTGTATAAGTGGTACATTATGAATAAATTAAGTCTGGATCAGATTTGTGTATTTTGAAAAATGTAATTATGTTAAATGGATCAATAAATGTATATCCCAAAATTAACAATTTGAAACTTCAAATTTATGGTTAATAAAATTTATGCAAATAATTGAAATATTTCCATATTTTTGCTTCCGAAATTGAAGAAATTATACGACTGGAAAAACAGATACACTCTTAATTAGTTAACTTTAACATATTGATTTGCAATAAGATATGTTGTGTCCATTAATAAAGGCTTATCCTTCCGGCCTATAATTTTTAAACAGTATTATTAATTTAGTATTTATTCAAAAAATTAAAATCATGGCATTTAGAGCAACATTGAATTTCGGAGGTAAAGACTTCGACGTACTTGATTGTAAGTATGAATTGAAACGTGATGTAGATTCAAAAGGTCGTCCGTCATCAAACATTTATGGCGGTTTAATTCGTCTGCATGTAGAATCAACAGAAGATACCTCTATCCTTGAACAGATGACAGCTCAGTTCAAACCCAACACAGGAAGTGTAACTTTCAAAAAAGGCGATGAAGAAGCAAAGATGAAAGAACTTACATGGGAGAATGGTTACATTGTAGAATTCGCTGAAGATATTGATATCATTGGTTCAAAACCGATGACAATTACTTTCACTGTTTCTGCACAGATCATCAAAATCGGTGGCGCTCAGTTTGAACAAAACTGGCCTGCATAATCAGATTCAATGCGAAAATTGATTTAAAAACAGAAGGTTGTCTGCCGGTTTAATTATGGGCAGATGACCTTCTATATATTTTTTTGTAACTACTTAAAATTAAGGATATATGGCAATTTTAGAATACGGGATTGGCGGTAATGAGGTAAAGATAGATGCTGCGGAATCTATCGCCAACATTCCGGATAATCGCTCTCTTATCGTTGAACATCTTACTTCGGAAGATCCGATAAGCCCTGAGGCTGTAGATGGTTTAACTACGATCGAAGAGGTGTTTGCACACTTCAGCCCCAACATTGATGTGGAGTTTGATACGGAAGACGGACAGCAGGTGACAGAAAATTTCAAATTCTCGAATGTGGGAGATTTCGGGGTAAAAAATATGACAAATAACAGTCCCTATCTGAATAGTCTGAATATGCAAAAAGAATTTTATGAGACGCTGACCAAACAGCTTCGAACAAATAAAGTGCTTCAGCGTGTGTTGGAGAACGCAGAGACAAAAGAGGCTTTCATTGCAGCTCTTTCAGCATTAAGATCTGAATTAACAGCAGAATAACAGTATGGCAGAAAATCAACAAATGGCAGCCGAGGTACAAGGTACAATTGCTGCTCCTGTAAAAGATAAAGTAAAAAAGGCGGGACTGACTCCGGCTTTGGATAAACTCTCGAAGTTTGGCGGTTTTGCATTTCTTGAATCTTCGGTAGACGGCGTTCAAAACTTAAATCCGGAAAGAAAAGCCCGTAAAAATATTTTTTTATCCGACGAACAAAAGAAGGGTGAGCGCAAAGCACTGGCCAATAAACTGGATATGTGGATTGAATTGCTGAGCAATTCGAACGATATCAATGAGATGTTGGATGAGTCGAAAGAGCGCCAGGCCGTTGTTTCGGAACATCTCGCCGAAAGTCAGCTGAAAGCGGTTGAAACCGTGGCCCGACTGGAACAGGCGTATCGCGGCGTGATGCTGTTTTATAAGAATACAGAAATGGATAAAGTAACCAATGTTACCATCGTAAATGCGGCCAAAGAGCAGATAACTGATCTGGACAATTCGCGTTTTATCGATTATGTGGCACAGGTGCTGAAACAAAATTACGATAAACTGGATTTGCGAATGAACTATTCGCTTCTGGCACTTCCCGGCTACCTGGGATCAAATAAAGTGGTAGAGAAATGGGGCAAAATTGCGCATGAGAATAAAGTGATGCTTTATACTGACTTTGCCGACCTGGATAAACCGGATGATGTGGTTGAGATGTTCTTCTCGTCGAATCTTTCGGGTGCCGATACGTTTAAATGTAATACAACGATGGCCTGTAACTGGATTGTAGGTCGTCCGCGCTACAAAGAAATCGGCGAAGAAGAGGATATGCACGTGTCTCCTTCGATTGCTTTGATGGGTAAGGTATATACTACCCTGATGTCGCAGGTTACAGCCGGTAAGAAACACGGTTCGATCAATGAGGTGGATTCGGTGGCCTTCCAGCTGAAGAAAAGCGAAATTTCACAACTCGAAAAAATGGGTCTGATCCCGATGGTTAACGAGTATGGTAAAGTGATGGCTTTCTCTGCAAAAACACTCTTTAACGGCGATAATCTGGGTTTACAGACTTACTCGGTGGTGCGTGTATTCGATTACATTACGAAAGTTTTGTTCGATTTCTTAAACCGTCGTTCTTTCGAAAACTGGAATTCGAAAACAGAGCGTGATCTCCGCGGGCAGATCGTTAAATTCCTGGACAGCGTACAGGGTGCAGATCGTCTGATCGAGAAATTCAAAATCATGCGTTTCGAGCAGGATATGAATCAGAAAGATCGTATCTATCTGGATATTCATATGACTCCCTATTTCCCGGCTAAAAGCTTTGTGATCAAACTGGATGGTACAAAAGGGGATGACGGTGCTGAATGGAATTCGGATTACGAACAGGCATAAACCGGTGGCAAAGGTCAGTCTGATACACATGAAAAAAAGAGCGGGTGTATCGGATTGATCTTGTGAAAAAACAAACAAAATTATGTGGAGTTTCAGATTCTCTTTATCTCTTGTTAAATCGGCTTGTACAGGCATTTGCTTACCGGTACTGTTCAGTTGCCAGACAAATGCACCGGTTGATGCTCCTGTCACCGCATCGGCTCCCATGCTGTATGTAATGGAAGAGCAGGGATTATACGGCTATGCTGATTCGGTGGGTCAGGTACAGATAGAACCTGTTTATCAGTTAATCTTTACAGATAGCTTCAGCACACTGGCCTTTGTGGTGGAAAATAGCGATATCATTGGCATTAACGGGCAGGGCGACTCGCTTTTCAGGGTATTCAATTATGATAACGGACCTGATTATGTGAGCGAGGGACTGTTCCGGATTATAGATGAAAATCATCTTTTCGGATTTGCCGATACGCTGGGAAATGTGGTGATTGTACCGCAATACAAATTTGCTTTTCCGTTTGAAGAGGGGAAAGCCAAAGTTACCGGTCAGGGCGAAAGAGAAATTGACGGAGAATATTCGAAATGGGTCAGTGATGACTGGTTTTATATACCCAATCCACTGTCAGAAACAAACTAACAAAACGGTCATAAAAAGAATTATTGTATGGATTTTATCAACATAAACGAGCGTGTTCAGGGAATAATCCGCATGTCGAAAGGGGTAGCCCGCGAATACGGCAACGGCTATTATGCACCTGCTCATATCTTGTTTGCACTCACACAGAAAGAGGCCGGATTACACCCTTTTCTTGAATCGATGGAGAAAGATCCGCTCTATTTAAGAGAATGGGCAGAAGTGCGGATAGAGGATTATGCCAAAGAAAATACCAAAGGCGATATCTTACCCGACACAGCCGTTAAGACACTCTTCGAGGAGGCTGATAATGTTCGTATTAAATGGGGTCTGCTGGAAATAAATCCCATTTGTCTGCTGGCTGCCATCGCGAAACCCGATGCGGGATTTAGTGTGGATGAGTTGAGATCGTTCCCGATCAAAGAGCGGGAAATTCATGATCTGTTTCTCAGCAGCGCATCAACAGGCAAAAAAAAGCAGGCAAACAGTGATAAACAGGGGGAAGAACAAAACGGCGATTATGACCCGCTGTGGAGTGCTCCTGCCGGAAATCTCGAGAAATACTGTACCGATAAAACGGCACTGGCCGAAGCGGGCAGTCTGCATCCGATTGTTTGTCGCGACCGCGAAAACCGTATGATGATGGAGATTCTGGGCCGAATGGGTAAACCCAATGTGCTGATTACCGGAGATGCGGGTGTAGGCAAAACAGCCATGGTAGACGGGCTGGCCTGCAGTATCGTGAAAGGTGAGGTGCCCCAGTATCTGAAAGATATGACGATCTATGAGCTGGATACCGGTACACTGATTGCCGGAGCTACCTACAAAGGCGAAATTGAGGAGCGTCTGAAGGGGATTATCAAAGAGTTGGAGTCTGAAGGTAATGCCCTCTTGTTCATTGACGAAATTCATACGCTGATCGATCCAAAATCGGGTAACAGCGGAGCTGCGGGCATATTGAAACCCGAACTTTCGAAAGGAAATATCACTGTGATCGGTGCTACCACAACCGATGAATACCGGAAATTAATTGAGCCCGATCAGGCTTTTAGTCGCCGGTTTGAGGTACTGCAGATCTCGGAACCCGATACACAATCGACAGTCGATATGCTTGAATCGGTATTGCACCGATACGAAGAATATCACGGGGTAGGCGTAGAGACAGCTGCCCTGCCCGAATGTGTGGCACTGGCCAAACGGTATGTCAAAGAGCGCCGTCTGCCGGATGCGGCGATCGATCTGATCGACAGAACGCTCTCGGCCGTCAAAATGATTAACCAAAGCGGAGCTAAAGATATAGCTGCCTTTTCGGCTGCAGCGGCCGAAATAGAGGCACAATTAGAATTGCCCGAAGCCGAAAGAGCCGATAAACTCCGGCTGCTGGATATCTCGATCCGGAACAAGATTAGTCCGATTCTTCAGGGTATGCTTAACGAAGGCGAGCGCCCCGAATTAACTACCTACAGCGAGTGGATGGATTATCTGATCGCTCTGTTGAAGAAACTCGGCACACTCACGGCCGAACGGATCACAAAGATTACCGCACACGAGGTAGCTGCCATTGTTGCTGCCTCTACCGGCATTCCGATAGGAAAGATCGAATCGGGCGAAAAAGATAAATTGCTGAAAATGGAAGATTTGCTGCGTCGCCGTGTCATTGGTCAGGATAAGGCACTCAAGGTGCTTGCCGATGCCATTATCGAATCGCGCAGCGGAATGAATAAACCCGGACAACCGATTGGTTCGTTTTTCCTGTTAGGCCCTACGGGTACGGGGAAAACCGAGCTGGCAAAGGCGCTTGCCGAAACGTTGTTTAACGACGAAAAGGCGATGATCCGCTTTGATATGTCTGAGTTCAAAGAAGAGCATTCGGCCGCACTGCTTCTGGGGGCACCTCCGGGATATGTGGGCTACGAAGAGGGCGGTGTACTGGTCAATCAGATACGCCGGCAGCCTTATGCCGTGGTTTTGTTTGATGAGATCGAAAAAGCGCATGCCTCGGTTTATGATATCTTTCTGCAGATTATGGATGAAGGAAAACTGCATGATAAACTGGGCAAAGAGGGCGATTTCTCAAATTCGATTGTTCTCTTCACCTCGAATGTGGGCAGCCAGTGGCTGTCTGAGCAGATTGATGCCGGCAAAACTCCTTCTACAACCGATCTGATGGATGTGATGGCACAATATTTCCGTCCCGAATATCTGGCACGTATTTCCGAGATTGTACCCTTCTCGCCGATCAACGAACATATGCTGGTACGTATCTTCGAGATTCAGCTGAACGGTGTTATCGCATTACTGGATAAACAGCATATTTCGCTGGAGATTTCGGAAGAGGCGAAGCGGATTCTGGCACACCGCGGGTTTGCTCCCAAATACGGGGCACGTCAGGTGGCAGGTACGATTCGCAATTATATTCGTCGCCCGATTTCAAAGATGATTATCTCCGGAGCACTGTCGGCAGGGCAAACGGTTGTGATCGACAAAGATGAGAATGATGAAATAACCTGGAATGTAAAATAATAAAAATAAAGAATCATGTTTGGACATAAGAGTTTTTTAAGAATTGGTGCTTTGAACGATTCGAGCATAACGGGGCTGTACAAAGAGAGCTACGAGCTTGAAAGCTGTTGTTACGGGTTTACGCAGGGAACGGATGCCAACGGCAAACCGCAAACCGAGGTGCGTGGCGGAACCATATCACTGACTTATGCCGGATTGCCCAAACAGGATATGTTGACCTGGATGTTGGGTTCTACCCAATATGAAGATGGTGCCATTGTGGTGTGTGACGAAAATAATGTACCTCTCGAAAAGATACATTTTGAACAGGCGGCCTGTGTGGGACTGGAGATTCAGTATACTCAATATGGCAAAGCCTATATTCAGACAAAAATCACACTGCAGGTACGTAATATCAAGATTGGAGATACTACGCTGGAGAATCGTTGGACAATTAACAAATAAGAAGTATGAGATTATTTCAATTACCACAGATAGATGCAAATCTGACGGCCTGGTTTATACTCGACGGTCGCGAATACGAGATGAATCAGTTTAATATTACGTTCGGTCAGTCGGTCGACCACAAAGGACAACCACAAGACGAAGTTCGTGGCGGACGTATTTTAATCAGTCTGAATCAGACTGTACCCGACAGCATCTATAAATGGGCCATGAAAAGTGTTGGCAAAGATGGTGAGATTGTATTTCGTTCGAATACCATATCTTCTCCGCTGCGTATTTTTATTAAGAATGCCTATTGCATAGGACTGAATAGAAATATCGTTGACGGAAGCGGCATTCAGACCGATTTATGGATAACACCGGATGAGTTGCTGATTAATGGAATAAGTTTCGATAATCACTGGGTTTAACGCATTGAGGTATGGCATACAGAGAAAAATATATCAGCAAAGAAGAGTACGATAATGCGTACGTAAACAGGAATTTGCTTTATGAAGGCTTTGTGATCGGGCATGGCTACGCTTATGCCAGTGCTGTTGTTTTTCAGCCATCTCACTGGAACGGATATTGTCCTGATAATAACGATTATGTCGGAGCTTCGTTCAGTACCATGGGAAAAGCTCAGCTGTTTGATGATTCCAAAGAGGCGGTAAAACTAAGCTTCAGGGGTTTATTTATGCATGGTGTGGCTACGATCATTGTAGAAAAAAACATGACGCTGAGTTCAATTGCCGAAATGTTTGATGTATCGGTGAATGATTTGGCAAATTGGAATGGTATTAAGAACCGAAATTTGATTTATGCCGGACAGCAGCTCAAAATTTATAAGAACAGAACTCCGGGTTATATCTTTGATGATGATAAGAAGATATCATCTATCGTCAGAGATACAGATGCCGGCAGAAATACAGATGATAATAAACCGATCGCTGTAAAGAGTCCTTCTTTTAGCGATAAAATAACATCGGCAACTCTTTCACAAACTATTGCAAATGAATTTGAAATTAAAATTATGAAACTAAACTATTCATATAAAACCACGCAAGGTAATTCAAAACTATTTAATACTGATTTGAATACAGTTTTTACGAATGGCGCAGCTTCTGTAGTTATGACGCAGGGAGTTGATATTAAAATATTAAAAGCTGATTTATCTGTTAAAAACGGGATAATATCATCTGCATCTGCAGAAATACCGGGACCGTTTTCAAGTATTGGCGTTTCAGTTGATTTCGAAAGTTTTATGGATATTACATTCAATGCCCACGCGTCTTTAAACTATAAAAATAAATCTCACAGTGTATCTGCAGGCGTAAAACCGGTAAGAGTGGCTTATGGTCTGGTCTGTGTGGGAGCTCTATTTGTATTGAAACGTTTGGTACCGGCCACACCGGGTATGAATTTACAGTTGGCTCCTTCGGTTGTTCCCGTTATGCCTCAAGAAATGTTTTGACAGAATGAACACCAAACTCATAAAATCAGGACTGCTTTTCGTCGGAATAATCCTATTCGTGGTTGTTCCCGTGATATTTTACGGAAGTATATTTCTGGCACACGGCAGATTGCATGTTGACAATAACAATACGGTAGATGTATCTCTGTTTTATCCGGTTGATACAACGCGCATAGAGAAACAGGCAGCCGTTTTAAATAAAACGAAACTGATCGAGTATCAATGTATTTTCGGGGATAGCTGCCTGAGTTATATTCAGGTGGGAACCGTGGCGGATGGCAATAATAAAACCATAAACG
>CAMTPG010000059.1 GCA_947074335.1 uncultured Parabacteroides sp. | reverse complement strand
CAAGCAAAATAAAAAGGGATTGTCAATGCATTGACAATCCCTTTTGTTATGTTTAGCTGAAACAGCCGGTATTATTTACCTTGTTCCAGTTTCAGAGTCATTGTAGGCTGATCGCAAACTTCTGTCGGACCAAAATACTGAATCGGACCCGGATAAACATAGCTTGTTGTAGAAGCCCATGCATCACGTTGTGCAGCGAATGCTTTGAAAGGAGCACCATCCAGCTTAACCAACGCTTTCTGGATAACCGGTTTCATTTCGCCGTGACGTTTTTCCATGTTCATCATCATAGTAACAGGAATACCACCTGCAATCCATTCATTAGCCGGAGCTGTAGTATTACGTACTGACGACATATAACCTGTTTTATCAGCAGCAATCAGGCAAGATGCTGTATAACCCAGAGAGTAGCAGTAGTCGGCATCATAGTTAGACGGAGCTGCGCAACGACCTTCGTAACCGAAGAAATGGTGCTGAGCTGCGAATTTACCATTGTAACGACCTTCAGCTTTCCATTCAGCCAGTTTTTTGCCAACCATTTCCGACAACAGTTTTTCTGTTTCGATCAATGATACCTGAACGTTTCCGTGCGGGTCGCGATCCAATGACAACTGACGAGCCACGCCTTCGGGCAGTGAAGCATACAGTTCGGCATTATCTTTAGTCAGCTTGCTGATGATGTAAGCACGCTGTTCGCTTTTCTTGATCATTTTGAATTCGGCATCGTGTTTAGCCAGGAAGTCGTTCAATTCGGCGATCAGACGTTTCATAGCCGGAACGAATTCGATCAGACCTTCCGGAATCAATACTGTACCGAAGTTGTTACCATCGGCAGCACGGTTTGCCACGATATTTGCGATGTAGCTTACGATATCATCAAGTGACATATTTTTAGCTTCCACCTCTTCAGAGATGATACAAATATTAGGCTGAGTCTGCAAAGCACATTCCAGAGCGATGTGAGAAGCCGAACGACCCATCAATTTCACAAAGTGCCAGTATTTCTGTGCAGAGTTACAGTCGCGCTGGATATTACCAATCACTTCCGAGTACACTTTACAAGCTGTATCAAAACCGAAAGAAGTTTCGATCTGCTCGTTTTTCAGGTCACCATCGATAGTTTTCGGACAACCGATAACCTGTACACCTGCATTGATCGCTTTGTAATATTCGGCCAATACACAGGCATTTGTATTTGAATCGTCGCCACCGATAATAACCAGGGCTTTGATACCTAATTCTTTCAGAATTTCCAGACCTTTGTCGAACTGAGCTGTTTCTTCCAGTTTAGTACGACCTGAACCGATCATATCGAAACCACCTGTGTTGCGATATTCGTCGATAATATCAGCTGTAAGCTCTTTATAATTGTGGTCAACCAGACCGCCGGGGCCCAGAATAAAACCATATAAACGTGAATCATTGTTGATGGCTTTAATTCCGTCGAACAAACCTGCAATCACATTGTGACCGCCCGGAGCCTGTCCGCCCGAAAGAATAACACCTACATTCATAGCCGGCAAGTTTACTACTTCGTTTGTTTTTTCGAAAGTAATAATCGGCATTCCGTACGTATTCGGAAACAATTTTTTGATTTCATCCTGATCGGCTACTGACTGAGTATATTCACCATCTACGGCTTTAACAGCGCCTTTCAATGCAGCGGGAACCTTAGGCAGGTAAGCTGCTCTTGCAATTTGTAATGCACTTTTTGTCATTTCTTAATCTGATTTATTTAGAAATTATCTTGATTCCTAATTAAAGGCGATGCAAATGTAGCATTTTTCCGCGAATAATAAAAGTATCTATTCGGCTGTAATTTGATGAGTTCGATTACATTTTTATTAAAAGAGCTAAACAAATCGTATTAAAATTTGAATCCGGAGCATCCCAAACGCAACATCTTTCCATTTGTTAAATCTTTTTAAGAATTGAATCACTCACTCTTTTTTCAGAAAACAATAACTTCGCACGGAATTCAACTAATTTGAAGAATATATTATATGAAAAAGTATCTACCGCTTGCAGCTTCACTTTTTATGCTGGCTTCGTGTGCTCACGATCCGGGTTTTACACTGACGGGAACTGTAAATAATCCCAACTTCGACGGCAATAATGTCTATCTTTATCCATACGGGGTAAAAGATGCAGCTCCGTTCGACAGTGCCGAGGTAAAACACGGCAAATTCGAATTCAAAGGTTATCAGGATGTACCCGAACTCACCACTATCCGCTTTTCGCAGGATCTGGTGCCCGTTCAGCGCGTGCCGGCCGGCGAAAATTCGCCCTACAGTGCCACATTCCTGTTAGAGAACGGCAAACTGACAGCCGTACTCGATTCGGCCTCGACCGTAACCGGAACTCCCGAAAATGATGATCAGCATGCATTCGAAGAAACAATCCGCCATCACCGTGCCGAAATGAATAAAGCATTCGAAGGTGTGGATGAAAAAGATGATAACCTGCTGAAAGCGGCCGAACGAAAATACAACGAAATCAATCAGAAAATCACCGAAAAGGTGGTTGAACATGCACTGAAGCACATCGACCGGAAACTGACGGCTAAAACCGTTTACGATTTCCGTCACAGCCTGAACGAAGCGCAACAAAACGATATCATCTCGAAAGCCGATTCGGATTTTATGGCTGTTCCGGGCATCAGCACAATGAACGACCGGCTGAATGTACTGAAAAAAGTAGCCGTAGGCCAGCATTTCACCAATTTCGAAATGGCAGGCATGAATGGCGAAATGCACGAACTATCTGACTATGTGGGCAATGGCAAAGTAACCCTGATCGATTTCTGGGCATCGTGGTGTCCGCCCTGCCGCAAAGAGATGCCCGAGCTGGTAAAATTGTATAAACAATATAAAAATAAAGGATTCGAAATCGTAGGCATCTCGCTCGACAGCAATGCCGAAGCCTGGGCCAAAGGTGTAAAAGATCTGCACATTACCTGGCCGCAACTGTCCGACCTGAAAGGCTGGCAAAATGCAGGCGCTGCGCTTTACGGCGTAAACAGCATTCCGCATCTGGTGCTGGTAAGCAAAGAGGGTATAATTCTGGCTAAAAATCTGACTGCCGAACAGCTTGAGGAAAAACTCAAAGAACTTCTCAACTAACAGGTTATTGCACGACTGAATTAAAAAATATATCTTTGTGCGGATTTTTTAAAAATCATTGATCTAACGAAATGTTTTATTATCATTTTAAATAATAAATTAGCAATTATGATTTATTCTCATGAAGTTCAACACATGTGTGTTGTTAAGAAAGGAGCTAACCACCAGTGTGCTCCGATTCCTGAAGAAGGAAAATGGGTTAGAGCTACTCAGATTACTGATATTTCAGGTTTGACTCACGGTATCGGCTGGTGTGCTCCGAAACAGGGTGGATGTAAACTGACTCTTAACGTAAAAGACGGTATCATCGAAGAGGCTTTGATCGAAACTATCGGTTGTTCGGGTATGACTCACTCGGCTGCCATGGCTTCAGAAATTCTTCCGGGCAAAACTTTGCTGGAAGCATTGAACACTGACCTTGTTTGTGATGCAATCAACACAGCTATGCGCGAACTTTTCTTACAGATTGTTTACGGACGTACACAGTCTGCTTTCTCTGAAGGCGGTCTGCCTATCGGCGCCGGTCTGGAAGATTTAGGTAAAGGTCTTCGCAGCCAGGTTGGTACAATGTTTGGTACTGTTGCCAAAGGTGTTCGCTACCTGGAAATGGCAGAAGGTTACTGTACGCGTATGGCGCTCGACGGCAACGACGAAGTAATCGGTTACGAATTTATCCACTTAGGTAAATTCATGGATATGGTGAAAAAAGGTATCGATGCTAACGAAGCACTTGAGAAAGCTAAAGGTTCTTACGGTCGTTTCAATGAAGCCGTAAAATATATCGATCCTCGTAATGAATAAGAAACGCATATTGCTGGTAATCCGCATCATCATTTTGCTGACGGTAATCGTTGGCGGAAGCTTTGCCTGGCATTTCTGGTCGGACCAGATGCCGATGAAAGCTACGCTGTGCGGAATGAGTGCCGCAATAATCGTTTTTAATTTAATAATAGCAATGGTTCTCGTCAATAAAAACATCCGCAGATGAACGAAAACATAGTGAAAGCCTTACGCAATATCTTTCTGGGATTAGGTTTCCTGAGTTTTATCGCCCTGGTTCTTCTCTATCTGTTTATGAACGACAGACTTTCTGTTTCACTGTTCGGGTTGCTTGTATTGAATACGATTTTGGACTTTATAATCGCTATTTTTCTTCATCAAAAAAATAAATAAAAAATAATACAATGGCTTTATTTGAAAGTTACGACCGCAGAATTGACACGATCAATGCGGTTTTAAAAGAATATGGTATCAACGGTATCGAAGATGCAAAAGCAATTTGCGATGCTAAAGGTATCGATCCTTATACCATGTGTAAGGAAACTCAACCAATCTGTTTCGAAAATGCTTGCTGGGCTTACGTAGTAGGTGCTGCTATCGCGATTAAAAAAGGCTGCACAAATGCTGCTGATGCTGCTGAAGCTATCGGTATCGGTTTGCAGGCTTTCTGTATCAAAGGTTCTGTAGCCGATGATCGTCTGGTTGGTATCGGTCACGGTAATCTGGCTGCCCGTTTGTTGCGCGAAGAAACTAAATGTTTCGCGTTCCTGGCCGGTCACGAATCATTTGCTGCTGCCGAAGGTGCTATCAAAATCGCTGAAATGGCAAACAAAGTACGCAAAGAGCCGTTGCGCGTTATCCTGAACGGTCTGGGTAAAGATGCAGCGAAAATCATTTCTCGTATCAATGGCTTTACTTATGTTCAGACTCAGTTCGACTATGCTTCGGGCGAAGTGAACACAGTAGAAGAAACTGCTTACTCTGACGGTCTGCGTGCCAAAGTAAGATGTTACGGTGCTGATGATGTACGCGAAGGTGTTGCTATCATGTGGAAAGAAGGTGTTGATGTTTCTATCACAGGTAACTCAACTAACCCGACTCGTTTCCAGCATCCGGTAGCAGGTACTTACAAAAAAGAACGTACACTGGCTGATAAACCTTACTTCTCTGTAGCTTCAGGCGGTGGTACAGGTCGTACGCTTCACCCTGACAACATGGCTGCAGGTCCTGCTTCTTACGGTATGACTGATACAATGGGGCGTATGCACTCTGATGCTCAGTTTGCCGGTTCATCTTCAGTTCCTGCTCACGTTGAAATGATGGGCTTCCTGGGAATGGGTAACAACCCGATGGTAGGTGCAACTGTTGCTGTTGCTGTTGCTATTGAAGAGGCTTCTAAATAAGAAGAAGATACTTCTTTCTAAATAAATAAACTCCTGCGATCCGTATGATTGCAGGAGTTTTTTATCCTTTAAACCACACACTATTGCATTGCTTTATTTCATATCAAATACATAAACTATTGCTTTTTAATGAGAATAATGTTTACCAATCCCTTCAAAAAAAACAACAAATCCAATTTTATCTATTACCTGTATGCCTGCATTCTGGCTGCCTTGTTATTGTATGGATGGCTGGGCGAAGATATAAGAGAGAAACCCGTTGAACTGGCTGAAACGGTTAAACCGGTTTATACAGACGAAATGCTTGAAAGAGAATTCACCGAAAAGGAGGAAATAATTACGGAGGATGTTGAAATTGACGAGGACGAAGAGGAGGGTCTTGACCTGGAATACACTCTTTTTCATG
Source organism: uncultured Parabacteroides sp. (assembly GCA_947074335.1). Lineage (GTDB taxonomy): Bacteria > Bacteroidota > Bacteroidia > Bacteroidales > Tannerellaceae > Parabacteroides. Next base: position 5,451 of record CAMTPG010000059.1, on the reverse strand, counting down.
GATACCTGTTTTATAACAAGGAACAGGAACCCGGCTGGCTGACCGCCTATTTTGACGGAGCACCGGTGGTACATGATACAACAACATACAATATTCTGATCTGCGATTCGATCCGGTTCTATCATAATTTTGTACTCGATTTCAGCATGCTTATCCCCGATCATTTTGTAGAGGAGCCCTATGGTCTGAAGGAAATGATTTTTATATATGAGGAAAAGGATATTTATTTACAGATCGGCTGCATGAAGGCTGACCCGATGTCTACCGCTGATAAATATGATTTTTATACGAATAATTGGCAAAAAGAAATCGCTCTGAATATTCGTACACGCATCATCGAATCCGATTATTTCCAGATTGCGGGAAATTTTATCGATGATTCTTCTGTACCGGAACCCTATTATTTCTGTCGGAAATTGATAAATCGCGGCGACTATGATATTTCGCTGCTGCTGGTTTATCCGGCATCCGGAAGAGACGAGGCTGAGAAATATATGGATACGGTGATTAAGAAATTCCCCGAACGACTGATTTAACGGAGCGACACAACCGTTTATCCGATAAGCTGAAACAGAGCTCTTTTATTTTAAACAACATATAAGGATATGCCGGTTTGCTATTTACAGACGAGGCCTGCAGATCGTTCTAAAAAAACGATCTGCAGGCCTCTTTTTTATCCCGATACATCATAAAAAGTGTATGCCATGCTAAACGGATCTTAAAATCCTGACAGGATTCTAATAAATCGTGACGTGATTTTATAAAATCCTGACAGGATTTTAATGAATCATGCCAGGATTCTGAGATCGGATGATGAAGAGATAAGGATTTATAGACAAAGAGATACCATTAAAAAATACGGATCATCCGATTGATTTAACACCGCAATTAAACACAAAAAGGCGCTCCCGTAAAGAAGCGCCTTTTCAATTATATCAGTTAAACCGGATTAACGTGAACCACCGGCCCACCAAACCGGTTCCGAGTAAACATACTGGCCATCGCCAAATGCCTCTTTGATGTTCTGGTTAGAGAGTACATCCGAGCTTCCGTAGGTATAACGCTGCGGGAATTTGGTTGCATTATGCGGATTTTCGAGCACGATGAAATCTTCGCCCAGTGCTTTCAGACGACGGTAATCGCTGTAAGCTTCCAGTGCTTCGCCTGATGCTCCGAAGAACGAAAGGTATTTCTGAATCATAATCTCCTGTAACGGGTTACGGTTGAATAAAGGTTGTACCGAGGTTGTGTAATAGGTGTTTGCCACCTCTTCAGACAGATTCACGGTTCCTTCGATACCATAACTCAATGTGGATCTCAGCGCAACAGAAAGATTAGCAAAACCGGCTGTAATACCCTGACGCAAGGCTGTTTCTGCTTCTGAGATGCGATTGAGGCGACACAATGCTTCGGCTTTCAGGAAAAGCAGTTCGTGATAGCTCAACAGCTGTGTGGGTGCCGTGATCGACCAGCTCACCATCGAACAGTCGTAATTCATGGTTCCCTGAACCGGCGTGCCATTGGGTGCGGCAAAGGTTTCGGCACCGTCGGTTACCTGCTCAAGCGGTTCGCCCCAGGCGTAGTACCAATCGGTGGCAAACGACTGATTCAGACGCGGATCCTGACGGTCGATGAATTTCGAGATCAGACTTTTGCTGGCGCCCAGACCGGTACGGCTGTACATAAAATCGAAGAAGGGATTGAACTGGTTGCTGCCATCGTATACATCAAACTTCAACTCTTCGGCTGCCGAAGTAAATGAGTTTGAAATGCAATCCAGTACCGTATTCAGTGAGGCGTTCTGATCGCTGCTGCGGGCCAGTAAGCGCATGGTGTAACGGGCTTTCATGGCGTAAGCGGCCTTTTTCCACAAAGCTTTTTCGGCATCTACACGACCGCCCGAAGCCGGACCGTAAATCAAATCGTGCTGTCCGAGTGTGCTGATTGCATCTGTTCCGTCGAGCAGAATCATCGATTCTTCGATCAGATCCAGAATCGAGGTATAGATCGCTTCCTGTTTGTCGATCGAAGGCTGCATGAAGGTAGGAATACCGTTCGCTTCATATTCGCAGGCTTCGTTAAAAGGCACATCACCGAAGATATCGGTAAGTACAGCTATATTATAGGCATACAGCAATTTAGCGATACCCAGTGTAACATTATTGCCGAATTCGTCGCCACCTTCCGAACATTTTTTGATTACCGCTTTCACATTGCGGATGTTCTGGTAGATCGAGTTCCATGAGTTATTGTAAGTAGAGGCCACATTCGGTTCGCCTGTACGGATTTCAGCATTATACAGCTGATTTTCAATTCCCACCTCATGCTCCATATACACGGTAGCATACAGAGAAAGATCGCCGTTTACAGTCTGCACGGCTGTGCGTGTCATCACATCGGCCATGGTAAACTTAGCAGTTACCGATTGCGGATTATTTTTATCGGCATTGATTTCATCCATTTTATCTTCAGAGCAAGAGGTCAATGGAAGTGCAATCAATGCGAAAGCTGCAATTCTTTCTATTAATTTATTTCTTTTCATGTTCTTTTTCTTGATTAAAATTTAACATTCACACCAAAACCGTAACTTGACGTCTGTGGCATTGAATAACGCTCGAAAGCGCCGCCCATGTTTGTGTTACCTTGTGATGATTCGGGGTCGAAGTTGGGAAATTCAGACCACACTAAAATGTTTCTGGCAAATACATTCACACGTACTGTCAGCCAGTTTCTTTCGAACACCGGATAATCCAGTGATACTTCGCGCAGCTTCAGGAATGAGCTGTTGTATACAGACGATTCGTCGATGTTGTTCACTGTCTGGTAATAATTCTGCCAGGCCTGTGCGCCTTCGATGGCTACATCGTTTTTCGTTCCGTCCTGTTTCACACCATCTACGATGAATGATTTTGTATCACGACCTTCGGTAGCTTTACTCATACCGAAGTAGTCGAGCAAACCGTTGGTTCCGCTATACATCTGTCCGCCGCATTTCCAGTCGAACACTGCATTCACATTCAGCTTCCACAAACGCAGGTTTGTATTGAAACCCATGGTGAATTTAGGAGCCACATGACCGATTACCTGATCGGTTCCGGCCATCGGAACGCCGTTATCGTCTACAACCAGATTGCCTGCATCGTCGCGCAAATAACCTACACCGTAAATTACCGGGAACTTATCGCCAATTCCGGCGCGTACCTGCGGAGTTACATAACCGCCCAGGAAAATACTTTCTACACCCGGAGCCAGCTCGTCTACGTAATTATCAATCTTTGTGAAGTTTACGCCTACATTCCAGTCTACATTTTTCATGCGGATCGGATTGATGCTAACCATCAGCTCGTGTGCATTGGTATGGATACGACCGCCGTTAGTCAGCATATCGCCGGCACCGGTTGATCCGGCCAAAGGCACCTGGAAAATCTGGTCTTTCACATTCTGACGCGAGAAGGTATAGTTTACCGTGATCAGGTTGTTGAAGAAATTCAGATCTGCACCTACTTCGTACGAGCGTGTATTCTGCGGTTTCAGGTTCGGATCGTAAATAACCGGATAAGGGATGAAAGCATCCATACCATTTACCGGATAGGTGATCGGAGCCAGCTGATAGAATCCGCCGCCATAAGTGGGTTTATAATAGAAGTTGTTGTAATAATCGCCGGCCTGACCTACTTCGGCATACGAAAGACGCAGTTTGGCAAAGTTTACAATATTATTCTGCAACGGTTCGAGTTCGGTCAGAATCCAGCCGGCCGAAACCGAAGGATAGAAGAAAGAACGGTTGTTGCGCGGCATGGTTGAAACATAGTCGTTACGACCTGTAACATTCAGATACAACATGTTATCGTACGAAGCCGAAGCACTGGCAAAGAAACCTACCGTGCGTTTGCTGCGCTGCTGCTCAGACGAAGAAAGAATCGTTGCATTCTGGATGTGGTTCCATCCCGGGAAGTTGAAAGATGAACCGAATTCAGAATAATATTTGGTATGATTATGTACCACTTCGTTACCGATCATTGCATCAATTGTCCACTTATCAGAAGCGATCCAGGTATAATCGGCTGTCAGCAAAGAGTTGAATGAAACATTCGACCAACCTGAGTTTTCAATCTGTCCGTTACGGTTTGCACCTTTGTTACCATAACCCCAGATATCCTGATAATGTGTAGTATACGAATCTACACCCAGCTGATATTTTACATTCAGAGTCTGGTTGGCAGTTCCGAATTTCGTTTTGTAGTTCAAATAACTGTTACCGAAGAAACGGTTTGTTTTTTCAACGAACTCATTGTTCTTTACAAACCAGGGCGCAATGGCAAAAGTCTGGTTACGGAATGAGTTGGGCTCGTAGATGCTGTTTGCCGTGTGGTAAGGAATACCATTCAGGTCGTAGCTGGCCGGAGCCGGATAAACAGTTGCCAGCAAAGCATCGTTGGCAGCCGGCATCTTGTTGATGCGTGAATTGATAAAATTGGCTGTTGCACCTGTTTTCCAGTTTGAATGCAATTCGATATCTGCCGATAATTTGGCAGTATAACGATCCATTCCGGTTTCGGGGATAATACCATTCTGCGTAGTATTACCGATTGAGAATGAATAGTTTCCTTTATCCATAGCCTGCATCACATTCAGTGAATTGTTCCAGGTTACACCGGTCTGGAAGAAACCGCCGATGTTATCGTAAGCCTGCGGAGCAACCCACGGATTTACGCCGGCAGCTGCACGCTGCGTTACATAATACATGCCTTCCTGCATGCCATGAGCTGCAGTATACTGGTTGTTTATGTTACCACCATAATTGGGATCATTTGCCAGTTCCGAAATCTGCGGACCCCATGAAGATGAGTTGTAAGGCGAATAAATACCGTTAGAACCCTGTGCAAAAGTAGATTGCAATTCGGGTGTACGACCGATTTTATCGAACGACAGATTTGTATTGAATGTAATAATCGGTTTACCTTTTGCTGCACCCGACCCTTTTTTGGTAGTAATTACAATTACACCGTTAGAGGCGCGGATACCATATAATGCAGAAGCCGCCTGACCTTTCAGGATGTTGATACTTTCAATATCGTTCGGGTCGATATCAACTGCGCGGTTTGCATAGTCGGCACCGGTTACAGAATTACCTGTACTCATATCGGCAGAAGAGGCAATCGGCATACCGTCGATTACATACAGCGGCGAGTTATCGCCTGTAAATGAGCGGGCACCACGAATGGTAATCTGCGATGATGCACCCGGCATACCGCTCGAAGGCTTGATTTCAACACCCGAAACTTTACCCTGCAATGCGCCGGCAAGATTCGAATTGGCACCTTTGGTCAGCTCTTCGGCTTTTACATCCTGAACGGCATATCCCAGCGCTTTCTTTTCGCGGGAAATACCCATGGCTGTTACTACAATTTCCTGAATATTCTGCGTATCCGAATGCAATACAACATGAAT